>NZ_PJAP01000007.1:0-903 GCF_002836795.1 Shewanella sp. 11B5
GTGTAAATACTTGGGTTACTCATTATTTAACTCATGGCATTAGCGGCCTAGATGATAAACATAATCCAGGTAGACCCGCTCAACTATCGGCGAAACAACTGGTAAATCTGAAAGAATTTGTACAACGTCAAAGCTTGTCTGAGAGTGGCGGAAGATTGATGGCAAGAGATGTCAGTCTTTTTATTCAGTCTGAATTTGGGGTGACCTTTAAACAGGCAAATATCTACAGATTACTGCATCAATTAGGATTGTCATGGATAACGACCCGTTCTCGACACCCAAAACAATCTCAAGATATTCAGGACGCTTTTAAAAAACTTCCAGCTGTCAACGATCCTTAACACCCCTGGTCATGTGGCGTTAGATCGCATTGATGTTTGGTTTCAAGATGAAGCTAGATTTGGTCAGCAAAATACCACGACCCGCATTTGGGCAACGAAAGGAACCCGACCACGAGCGGTAAGGCAACAACAGTTCGAATCAGCATATTTATATGGTGCGGTGTGTCCTGCAACGGGCACGACAGAGGCTATTATTGCCCCGCATGCCAACAGTGAATATATGTGGGAGCATTTAAAATTAATTTCAGAGGCTACCGAATCGGGTCGCCATGCTTTGGTCATCATGGATGGTGCAGGTTGGCATCAACAAGATCTGACTGAGGACTTTGATAACCTTAGTATCCTTAAGCTTCCGCCCTATTCGCCAGAACTCAACCCTATAGAACAAGTGTGGCAATGGCTTCGTCAGAATGAACTCGCAAATCGTTGCTTTAGTGGATATGACGATATTGTTGAGCAGTGTTCCATTGCATGGAATCGATTTATTGCAGAGCCGGAAAGGGTGATTCAACTATGTTCTAGACGGTGGACAAAATTGACCAATTAATTAATGTAAATGGTA
>NZ_PJAP01000008.1:0-594 GCF_002836795.1 Shewanella sp. 11B5
AATACCATTTATATTACTTAATTGGTCAGCATTGCCCATCGCCTAGAACATAATTAAATCAGTGATGTGACCAACTAAATCTGTACTTAAACGGGGTTGCGTCTCTATGCTGTCATGTCAGTAGTTGTCGGAAGGACATATAGTTGTTATTGCAATAATCACGTCTTGTTGTCCCCTAGTAAGTCATTCAGAGCAGTGAGCTTCACTTCATCAAAATTGCTGTAGCCATACTTTGGCATCCATTGTGTTTAAAGCTTCGAGAAAAACGTTCCATTACTGCGTTATCTCTGCAATTTCGCTTCTGGGGTATTTGACACATCAACAATTTTAAAATGACATTAGCAATGTTGCATATGCCAAATTGGTATTTGTACTTTCAGAGCAAGCTCAACCAGCCATGTTCTCGCATTTATCTCCATTACAACACTAAATAGTGTCATTTTGTTCCTGGCCAAACAAACATCACTTAACCTTGTTTATTGCAGTGAGATTATACTGCTACTTGAACAAGTGAGGCGTAATTGTAGATTCATTATTGGTTATCTTGTAACGATGCTTTCCCGTTTAATGACAGCTGAGTCGGTAATCCTCAAA
>NZ_PJAP01000009.1:0-512 GCF_002836795.1 Shewanella sp. 11B5
AGAGGTAACCAACTAATCAGTAGAGAAACCATCACTACAAGATAGCCAATGATGAACCTACAATTACGCCTAACTTGTTACAGCAAGAGCGTAATGTTGGCGCTATAAATCAGGTCTGATTTTATAACGTATATTAGGCCTAGAACAAAATGGACCTATTTAGCTGTGGTAATAAATTTATATGTGGGACATTGGTGAGTTGCCTGTTGTAAAAGACAAAATTCCAATTGGGTTTGAGCAAATATGAAAGCCATGAAAGCCATGAAAGCCATGAAAGCCATGAAAGCCATGAAAGTATAAAATAGGACAGAATATCAACCGAAGACATAACTGCTGGCAAAATGCAGTAATGCCACCCTTCTTTGGAAGCCTTAAAACAAAATCGATACCTCAGCGTGACTGCTATTGTAGCTTAATGAATCTGTAGATGACGTATATGCACAAAATCCAAAGGCCTGCAGAGTTGATACTTTAAGGAATGAACTAGATCGATGAATTAACTACTTGTCGTT
>NZ_PJAP01000010.1:0-512 GCF_002836795.1 Shewanella sp. 11B5
CTCTAACCAATGTGCACTAGCATATTCATTTACAGCTTTTTCTAAGTACTTATCTTCACTTTCAAATAGTTTTCCTAATTGTTTTTTATAGTCGTATAACAATAAATCAGATGCGTCATGGTATACCTTGTCATAAGCCCTTATTTTTTCTAACTTCCGATTAATCTTTGATTGGCGTATTGCGAATACAAAGCCGAGAGCTGAAATTAACAAACTTCCTAAGGAAATAAAAATCGCTATTTGTGATTTATCCACGGATGCCTCAGTTGTTATTCAATATTTAGTATTTATGTGTTGAGTTGTTTATCAGATATAAATTGTTTTCTAGGTTTGGTCGATGTGCATTCGGATTAATTGTTAAACTTTATGCTATAGGAATTTTCTTTTTTACGGTAGTTGTTTGTACAACTCTTAAGCTAATCGTTTGTGATTTGGCCAATTAAAATTGTACAAAAATAGGTGGTATTCTTAATTATTCATGTTTCAGTTTTTGTAAATCATCAGGGATCAAT
>NZ_PJAP01000387.1:0-7675 GCF_002836795.1 Shewanella sp. 11B5
TCTGACTCTACAGGCAAGATTATTTAAGAATTAGCGTCAAGCGTGAACCTAATGGTGTGGTATCAAATCACTTACATAACAACATTCAGCTAGGTGATAAAGTGAAACTACGTGCCCCAAGTGGCGATTTCACTTTACGCAAAAATACCAAACCGCTAATTTTACTCACTGGCGGTGTCGGCATTACTCCTGCGATTAGTATGCTCAATACTGAAGCAGGTTCTGGACGTGATATTCGCTTTATTCATGCGGCCATTAATAGTGATGTCCATGCGTTTAAACACCATGTAGATCAACTTGCCTCAACACATGACCACATAAAGCCTTTGTATGTTTACAGCCAGCCAGAACAACATTGCCAGCCTCATGCCACTGGGTTCATTGACACATCATTGATTGCAGAGCAGCTACCAGCAGACCGCGATGTAGAATTCTATCTGCTTGGCCCTACTGGTTTTATGAAAGCAGCATTGGCCATTGCCACCAGCTTAGGTGTACCAGCAAGCCAAATTCATTATGAATTCTTCGGTCCAGCTGAATCGTTAACAGCTTAATAGCCCAACAAACCAGTGAGATAAAAAAGCCCTGAGCGTTAACTCAGGGCTTTTTAGCTATTGATGAAAACGATTAAACCTTTGAATTAGAACGGGATATCGTCATCCCAATCTTCTCTTCTCAATAATTTAATACTCAATTAGCTTAAATAAACTGGATTGCGCACATGGTCAAATCATCCTGGAATTCAGAAAAACCACAAAACTTTTTCATTTTCTGCTCAAGAAATTCCAGCATAGCCTCGGGTTCGTCAGGTGCTGCGCTGATGGCTTTTTCTAAGCGATCGAAACCAAATAATTCTTTGTGAGCATTTTGTGTTTCGATGACCACATCGGTATACACAAACAAGATATCACCCACATCAACACTGACTCGGTAAGTATCCCAGTTTTGCTCACGCAACACCCCAATAGGAATACCGCCTTGATCTAGGGCAACCAGCCTGTTGGCTTTTTTCAAATAGGCATGAGGATGACCTGCATTAGCATAAACCAGTTCTTTTTCGTTGAAATTATAACGTAATACTGTGGCGGTTAAAAAACTGCCGCGTGGCTTTTTAGTGAAGAAATGCTGATTGATATAATTAAGTACTTCAGAAGAACTACTGCTTAAATCTTTCGGTTCAAAGGTGCGTAAGATAGCATCTATCATTGCCGTTTCTACAGCAGCAGCAGGGCCATGGCCCGATACGTCGGCAATAATCATTCCGATATCGCCTTGGGCTTCAGGGCGAGTTTTGCCAAGATCGACAATGTCTAAATAATCGCCGCCAGCACCTTTCATCGCTTTATAGGTGTAAGCCATTTTGACAGAACTGAGTTCGATATTCTTGTCTGGCAACATCAACTGTTGTAAGCGTGAAATTTCCTCTATCTCGTCGCGGATCCACACTTGGGCAGCATTAAGTTGCGATGAGGCTTCGGAAAACTGAAAACTTTTTAACTGATACAAAAGCTTAAAATACAACGAGCTAACATGCTGAGATTCAGTTCCTTCAGGTAAATCGAGCAGAATGATACAGTCAAACAAGCTCGATTCTTTACCAAAAGGCAATGCCCAGCACACTTTACCATCGTCATTTAATGGCAAAATTTCTGCAATACTGTGTTGAAACGACAATGCTTGAAATTGTTGATAGAGCCTACTGTAATGCTCATCGCACAAGGATGAAAAATTACAACTAACTTGGCCGTTTTTTTTAATTAAGTAATAATGGAACTCACTTAATGTGACCGCCAAATTGGTTTTAAACCATAATGTTTCATCAATAATGCTGTTAGCTAGCGCTCTGTCTATGTTCAAGGGAAAACCTTACGTTTGGGCTAATTTAGCAGCAAGGGCTTCATTCAAACCAGAGACACCGCTTTTTTTCAAAGTACTTTTATAGTCGTTACTAAATGTACGGATCATCGACAAACCTTCAGCAACAAAATCGTAAATTTTCCACTCATTATTACGCTGATAAAGCTGATACGAAACCGGAATAATATTTTCCTTGGTATGAATTTCGGTATCTACCGATGCATAAACCTTTTTCTTAATGGTTTCATTGGTGTAATCAACCGTTTGATTATCATATTGTTCTAGTAGCACAATATAGGTATCAACTAATACGCCTTTTAATAACACCATAAATTGGCGTTTTTCGGTATCACTTGCCTGTCTCCAATACTTACCTAACACCCGTTGTGCAGAGGCTTGTATGTCAACATGCTTTTCAATCACATCACTGAGTGATTGCTTTTTCTGTTCAACTGACAAGGTACTATCTGATGCGATACTAATGATATCTGTCACACCTAATTTAACGCGTTCTGTCGGTTCTTGTACCGCAAAAGCTACAGACGGCATCACTAACATCATGATTAAAAAAATTATTGATTTCATTATTTATCCTGACTAAACATATACTTGCTTATTAACTCTTCTATGCTGATTGATGATTCTGTTTCTATAAACTCTTCACCATCTGCCATGTTTACTTCTGAACCACCGGTAGATATTTTAACAAATCTGTCGCCGATAATACCAGATGTCCGAATGGAGGCTATCGAATCATCAGGCACAGTAATCTCATTATCTAATGATATTTTAACGACTGATTCATACGCTTGAGGGTCGTAATTAATCGATTGAATTAATCCAACGCGTACACCGGACATTTCGACAAAAGCACCTTCTTTTAAACCTGAAGAATTTTCAAATTTAGCGACTAAGGTGTAGTTACCACTATTAGAAACCGATGCTCCACCAATGGTAATTGACATAAATACCAAGGCCCCAATCCCGAATAACACAAACAGGCCGACGAGAAAATTGACGTAATTGTTTTTCATTGATACCTCTAGTTATAGCGCTAACGAGCTAACGATATAGTCACTAAACAACATAATAATTGCACTCATTACCACCGCCTGAGTGGTGCCATTGCTGACGCCTTCTGCGCCCATGTTTTTTTGATTTAGGTGTAAATAAAAGCCGTAATACAAAGGTATCCACATAATAAACAAACCAAATACTAGTGACTTTATTTGACCAACCAGCACATCTTTAAAGCTAATCGTATCCATTACACCTTGAATATACGCACCAGGACTTTCTCCTTGAATGTGAACTCCAACGATATAACCACCGCCAATGCCCACCAAGTCAAACACGGCCGTTAGCATAGGCACACAAAACAACGCCGCTAATAGCCTTGGCAACATCACATAGCGGTAACTGTTAATCGCCATGCAATCAAGCGCATCAAATTGTTGCTCGTTACGCATAATACCAATTTCTGAACAGGTGGCAGAGCCAACTCGTGCAATCACCATTAATGCCGTCATCACCGGGCCTAATTCTTTAATCAAGCTCAAGGCAACTGCCGAACCCAATAAATCCACTGAACCGAAGCGCACTAAGGTATCGTAAAACTGCAGTGCTACGACCATACCGGTAAAAAGTGCGGCAACAATAATGACAATTAAAGACCGATTACCAATAAAGTATATCTGCTTAATCACTTGCTTAAATGACACCAGCCCAGTGAATAAGCTGCTGACGATACGCAGTAAAAACAATGTAGCTAAACCGATACTATCAATATTTTTACGCGTTGCAGCACCCAAATTACTGACTGAATTAAATAAGGCATTCATTAGTTTTTATCCTTATTTAATAAACGATTAAAATAAACCTCACCATCGTCTCTTTGTGTATTAGGTTGACGGTTGATCATGTTTTGAATCCGTTCATCTGGCGAGTTTCGAATCTCATCTACGGTGCCATTAGCCACCACTTCACCAGCAAACAATACCACCACACGATCGGCAATTTTAAATACACTTTCAAGCTCATGAGTCACCACTACTATGGTCATGTTCATGGCATCTCTTAAGGTGAGAATAAGCTCATCAAGTTCAACGGCGGTAGTGGGATCAAGCCCTGCAGAAGGTTCATCAAAAAACAGTAATTTAGGGTCCATAATAACGGCCCTAGCCAGTCCAGCTCGTTTGAGCATACCACCTGATAATTCCGAAGGCATAAGATGGCCTGTACCTGCCATGTTCATTAATTCAAGCTTCATCCGCACCATAATATCAATGGTTTGGGTATCCAACGAAGTGTTGTGCTCTAAAGGTAGCCTGACATTGTCTGCCACCGTCAGTGAACTCAGTAGTGCGCCACCTTGAAAAGCCACGCCCATTTTTTTGCGTAAGTTACGTAATTGCTTATTTTTGGCCGTAAAAATATTCACACCATCAATCATGATAGTGCCTGACGTAGGGGTTTTAAGCCCAAGCATATGGTTAAGCAAGGTACTTTTACCAGAACCAGATCCGCCCATCACCACCAGAATTTCGCCGGGGTTGACCTCTAAATTGACGTCTTTGAGTACATGAGTGTCGCCATATTGGGCAAACAAATGCTCTACTGTAATAATAGGCTTAACCATTATTACTCACAGCACTTACTGAATCAGCTAAGTTAAACACCGTGTTTAAACGGGTTAGTTGCAGTACTTGAAGCGGTGAACCGTTGGCACCAACGATATGAAATTCAGTGTCATTTTCTCTGGCTTCATTGAAGGCTTCAACCAGTGAAGCCATGCCTGAACTATCAATATATTGCAGGTGGGTGAAGTCGACAATGATATTATTTTTACTCTTAATTAATTTTATGATGTCGAGTTTGATACTGCGAGAGTTGCTCAGATCGACCTCGCCATAAAGCTTAACTACTTGGTAATTGTTATGTGTCTCAATTTCAATATTCATTTAATATCACTCAAATTTAACCGTCAGTTCTAGCCAGTTACCTTTGCCTTTATGTGGGATAAGTCTTACTTTTTCAGCCACATAATGAATAAGACAAAGGCCTAACCCACCTGGTTTACATAAATTATTTTCTGCCGGTGTTAATTGCTTGTCAGTAATCTGCGAACACACATCTTTAATCACAAATAGCGCATGCTCATCATCACTGCTGACCACGATTTCGATACAGCCCTTTTTCGACATGTGATAACCATGACGAATAACATTGGCGCAAGCCTCATCAACGGCTAATACGATTTGATTGACTTTACCTTCGCTAAAAGGAAAATCGCAGCATGCATCTACCACAAATTCGCGAATATTTTTTAATTCACTCGTACAAGATGAAAACGTTTTGATGTTTGACATTGGCTAGTCCGTTATCTCCAAATCAGTGTTGTGGTCTAATTTGTCGTCTGCAGGTGCGTCATTTAATAGCTCATCATCTAATAGTTCGTCATCAAACTCTAGATCAAATTCGTCAGATTCAGTCTCATCTACTTTACCGTCATTAACCAAGTGAGCATCTCGCTGCATATAGACATCTTTAACATAGCCATAAGGATCTAACGACCCGTCTAATATAGGTTCATATTGCTTAAATTCAATCCGACTGTCTAAACCTTCCAGCACAAACTTTCCGGCCCTTTGTTCAAACGACAGAATAGATAAAGGATAAACAAACACATCAACAAAATCGCCAACGGTATTACGTGCAGTACTGGCACCATAAACAGGCCACATAATGAAAGGTCCGTTGCCAACACCCCAAACACCAAAGGTTTGCGCAAATGTTTCTTCTTTTTTCATTAATCCCATATCGGTAGCTGGATCAAAAAGCCCCACAAGGCCGATTGTCGTGTTGACCACAAAACGTAAAACACTGCTACCGCTGTCGGTAACTTTCCATTGTAAGAGGTTATTTACTGCGTAAAGAGGTTCACTTAGATTGGATAGCAGATTTGTCACACCATGTCGGATCGGCTGAGGGATGGTTTCATAGCCTTCAGCTGCTGGTTTTAAAGCATATTTGTCCATAACCTGGTAATTAAAGTCCCAGCTTTTTCGATTAACCGCTTCGAAAGGATCACCCGGTGTTGAGGTGCTAGCACAGCCGCTAAAAAAAAGTAAAGTGGCACCAATAACTAACAATCGACCAATTATTCCCACTCATTCCTCCGGCTTTTTTCAAAAAATATATGCTAAAAATATCGGTATTAAACACGACATTTAGTATCGTTAACATCACTCAAGAGTGAAAATATAACATTAAAACGGTCAAAACTATTAGCACAATTTTGATTGATCGTTCAAAAATGAATTATACCATCACTCCATCGACCAAATGGACTATTTTATATCGCTAGGAATCGTTTAACCTATGTATCGGTTACTTATTGAATATTGGTCAAAATTGCTCTGTTGCGAATAATTTCATCCGGCTTTTACAAGTCATTTTGAATCATTTGTTTAATTTTGTGAGCCTTCACAAAATGATCCAATTGGTGTGTTTGAATCCACCATGTCGCTGCTTCCATCAATAATTGAGGATTATCATTTTTGTTGGCAAAAAATGCATAAAATGACAAACCGACGTTATCACCTTTAGCCGCGATTTTCTTGTCACACACTTCAATAATTTTCGATCTTAGTTCCGCTCTCATTATATCCTCAATCACTCGAAATTAATTTACTTAAAATGGCCTGCATCTTGTTAGTTTTTTGATGTGCAGATAGCGTTACGTTTAACACATCATTCAATAACAACCAAAACACTAGCCATAAATACTATGCTAAAAAGTCATCGCCTCTGAACAATAAAAAACCGTTAAAGCATCGTTATACTTGTCAGCTAAACATTAAAATAACGTGTCACTTAGTGAAGAGCTTTACTATTTTAGTTGGAGAGATCATAGAGAACACTCTAGTAACGGAGTAGACTTGATGCCTACTGTTTTTGATTCAGAGAACGAGACTTGCCATGAAATTCCTTGTTGATATTCACGCGCATACTATAGCGTCAACTCACGCTTATAGTACCTTCCATGATTACCTTGGTGTTGCGAAAGCCAAAGGTATTAAGTTATTCGCCATTACCGATCATGGCCCAGATATGGCTGATGCGCCCCATTTTTGGCACTTTGTAAATATGAGAGTGTTACCTAGAATTGTTGACGGTGTCGGCGTGCTGCGCGGCATTGAAGCGAATATCAAAAATGAACATGGCGAGATTGATTTTTTTGGTGATTATTTAAAAGAGCTCGATATTGTGTTGGCAGGTTTCCATGAACCCGTTTTCCCACCATCGACTAAAGAGGCTCACACTACAGCACTTATTAACTGTATTGAAAGTGGTAATGTCGACATTATTACTCACCCAGGCAACCCTGCTTATCCAATTGATATTAAGCGCGTCGCCGCTGCCGCTGCCAAACATAACGTGGCGCTAGAGATAAATAACTCCTCTTTTTTGACGTCCAGAAAAGGCAGTACATGCAACTGTATTGAAATAGCCAATGCAGTAAAAGCAGCAGGTGGATTGCTCGTTATGGGTTCTGACTCACACGTTGCTTTTAGCTTAGGCGAGTTTGAAAAAGCTATTGAGGTGATTGAGACAGTGGAATTTCCAATTGAACGCTTACTGAACCGAAGCCCTGAAGCGTTGTTGAGCTTTCTGACGGCAAGAGGTCATAAGTCACTTGATGAATATTCAGCTTTAATCGAATAAACATTTTATATCTCAAAACTGCCACCGTGAAATTTGGAACATAAAAATACGGTCGGCAGACAGCTGAATTATTACCCTAACTTCCCTAGTA
>NZ_PJAP01000011.1:0-426 GCF_002836795.1 Shewanella sp. 11B5
ACTCACTATTGGCTGAGTTTGATATGCCAGCAGAGCCGGATGATGTTGTCGCTGAAGAATCGGTAAAATCAGCTGAAACAAGCGCGGATGATATCGACTCACTATTGGCTGAATTTGACATGCCAGCAGAGTCAGATGTTGTGGCCGTTGCCGCAGCAGTAAAATCAGCTGAAACAAAGGCAGATGATGATATCGATGCATTGTTAGCTGAGTTTGATATGCCAGCAGAGCCAGATGTTGCCGTTGAAGAACCGCAAATATCAGCTGAAACAAAGGCAGATGATGATATCGATGCATTGTTGGCTGAGTTTGATATGCCAGCAGAGCCAGATGTTGCTGCCGTTGAAGAACCGCAAATATCAGCTGAAACAAAGGCAGATGACGATATCGATGCATTGTTGGCTGAGTTTGATATGCCAGTAGAGC
>NZ_PJAP01000012.1:0-419 GCF_002836795.1 Shewanella sp. 11B5
GATGCATGTGAGTGTTCACACAGATTACTTGATAGAAAGAAAGAGAAATTACGTTGGGTCTGTAGCTCAGCTGGTTAGAGCGCACCCCTGATAAGGGTGAGGTCGGTGGTTCAAGTCCACTCTGACCCACCAATCTTTCCTACTCTGCGTTGGATGATAACTCGTTTAGTAAACTAAACGTCGCTATCAACCGCCTTGATTAGAAACGATTGGCAAGCCAAAATTTTTGGTAAGACCTTCTTAGAAGGTGAACGTAAAATCTCAAACTGTATGTAAAGGGGTTATAGCTCAGCTGGGAGAGCGCCTGCCTTGCACGCAGGAGGTCTGCGGTTCGATCCCGCATAGCTCCACCATTACATACAATTGGTAAGAGATGCCAAAGATAAACGAAATTTTATCTTTGGCTTTTTTAAGCCCGC
>NZ_PJAP01000013.1:0-416 GCF_002836795.1 Shewanella sp. 11B5
AACTAATTTATCAATTAATTTTTATACTTAACTTAACACCACATTAAGCACACCTTACCCACAGACTTACCCACAATTATGGATCATTAGATTCATATTTTACCCATGGTCAGATAGGCAAGCATATTAACGCTTTTGATTATGGGCTTTGCATTTGTTCACTATGCTGCCCAAAGTTAGATAAATCATGTTTAGCCAGTAATATAATCAAGGTAAAAATAATGCGTACTGACACACTTTTGTGTAATCAATCCAACATGAAACCTAGAGAGGTGCTTCGTGACATCAATTATCGACCTGAGACGCCTTAGGATCAAATAACCGCATATGCCGATATTGATGGGTGAAGGTTAGGCAGTATTATCGAATGAGAATATTCGCATTTATTGTTACTTACATAGGGAATTCAATCATTA
>NZ_PJAP01000014.1:0-291 GCF_002836795.1 Shewanella sp. 11B5
TTACATAGAAGCCTCGTCTAACGACGAGGCTTTTTTGTATCTGAAGCTTACCAACCTTGCCCGAACAGATATCAACAGCCACAAGCGCTGCATTAATTTAGTTGGTCCAACAACGTTCCCGGTATTGCTTTGCATTCATCCAATCTATTTGGACGGTAGACTCTCAATAAACAGAAAGTGACCAGTCACGCCGGGGTTTAGGTCCACTCTTATTATCATTGTCTGCTTTGTCATGACATCAAAGTCTCGTCTAACGACGAGGCTTTTTTTGTATCTGAGATTTACGTATTA
>NZ_PJAP01000015.1:0-264 GCF_002836795.1 Shewanella sp. 11B5
AATTAATGTTATTTGCTCTTGCAGTGAGTAACAGAACAAGTAAACTTGTTCAGCCAGACAGGATGCAGTATCTAACTGTAACCATGCGCCCGTAGCTCAGTTGGATAGAGCACCCGCCTTCTAAGCGGGTGGTCGCAGGTTCGAATCCTGCCGGGTGTACCATTTCAATGGTGATTGTAGCTCAGTTGGTAGAGTCCCGGATTGTGATTCCGGTTGTCGTGGGTTCGAGCCCCATCAGTCACCCCATTCAATTTACAGCTTTAT
>NZ_PJAP01000016.1:0-212 GCF_002836795.1 Shewanella sp. 11B5
AGATTAATTTCCGTCGCGACCTTTTCGCTGTTCAGAAAATGTTGACCACATCAGAACGCTGAGGGTTTGCAAAGGGGTACAAGCGCTTTACCCATTTGCTCTGGTGTGGGTGAAGCGCCACGACGTTAGTGGCCGCAGACCATGTCAAACAGTTTCACTATGTTAAGGGTTAAGCCAGAGAACCTACCGACTTTCCGAATTACCCGCTCTTA
>NZ_PJAP01000388.1:0-7651 GCF_002836795.1 Shewanella sp. 11B5
ATGGATGTTAATTATTTTTTAGACTTATTTTGTAGAATAGAGAATAGAGAATAGAGAATAGAGAATAGAGAGTAAAAGCAGAAAACAAAAATGGAGCCCTTAGGCTCCATTTTTTGTGTCATTCAACTGAATGATTAACCGTTGTCACGTGGCTTACGTGGACGACGTTCTGCACTTGCAGGGCGGTCACTAGCCGGACGATCACCCGCTGGGCGGTCGGTACGTGGACGGTCACTACGAGCACGATCACTACGTGGGCGACGTGGAGCGCCTGCGCCGCGAGTCGTGTCAGCAAACACTTCATCACCCGCTTCACGAATGTTTAAAGGACGACCACACACACGAACTTTTCTTAGGTGTGAAAGGATGTCTTTAGGCATTCCGTCTGGTAAATCAACCGTTGTGACTTGATCAAACAATTGGATTTGACCAATGAAACGGCTATCGATGTTTGCTTCGTTAGCAATAGCGCCAACGATGTTACCTACACCAACACCATTTTCACGACCTACATCGATAACATAACGATTCATTTTCACGTCTGGGTTATCTTTTAAGCCTTCTGCATCACCAAAGCTATTTGGTGCTGGACGGCTACTACGCTCGCCACGGTCACTGCGTTCACGACGTGGACGGTCGCTGCTATTACGGTCACCACGGTCGCTACCACGATCACTACGCTCGTCACGTGAATCACGTTGACGCTCGGTAATAGTTGGTAACTGTAGTGGACGCTCTTGTTGTACTTGTTGTAACAACGCAGCTGCCAGTAAATCGGTATCAACTTCAAGCTGTTGACATAATTCAGCTACAGCGTTTTTCATGAAATCTAAGTCGCCGTTAATGGTTTCTTGGATTTGTTCGCCTAAACGAGATAAACGACGCTCTGCAACTGATTCAGGGCTAGGCACTTTCATTGGCGAAATACGGCTGTTTGTAGCGCGTTCGATAGTGCGTAACATGCGCATTTCACGATTGGTTACAAATAGGATTGCCATACCAGTACGACCAGCACGACCTGTACGACCGATACGGTGAACATAGGCTTCTGAATCATAAGGAATATCG
Organism: Shewanella sp. 11B5; assembly: GCF_002836795.1. Taxonomy (NCBI): domain Bacteria; kingdom Pseudomonadati; phylum Pseudomonadota; class Gammaproteobacteria; order Alteromonadales; family Shewanellaceae; genus Shewanella; species Shewanella sp. 11B5. The sequence continues at coordinate 1,069 of NZ_PJAP01000388.1, forward strand.
TAGTTTACTACGTGTCCAATACGTTCAACGTCTAGACCACGTGCCGCAACGTCAGTCGCGATTAAAATGTCTAACTTGCCGCGCTTAAGCTGCTCAACAGCACGCTCACGTGCTTGTTGATTCATGTCACCATGTAATGGAGATGAAGCATAACCACGGGCTTCTAATTTTTCGGCTAATTCAACACAGCTGTTACGGGTACGAACGAAGATGATAATACCTTCAGTATTTTCAACTTCTAAAACACGTACTAACGCTTCTAGTTTGTTGTGTTGTGATACTTGCACATAACGTTGGTCGATAGACTCAACAGTTGTCTGGCTAGACGCTATGCTGATGTTCACTGGGTTTGTTAAGTGCTTAGCTGCAACGCGCTTAATTTGCTCAGGCATAGTGGCAGAGAATAATGCAAGTTGGCTGTCAGCAGGCTTGTGCTCTAATACCCATTCGATATCATCGATGAAGCCCATTTTTAGCATTTCATCGGCTTCGTCTAATACTAAGGCTTTTAGATTATCTAGCTTTAATGTGCCACGACGCATGTGATCCATTACACGACCAGGAGTACCAACAATGACTTGTGGTCCACGCTTAAGGGCGTTTAATTGTTGTTGCATGCTTTGACCACCGTAAATCGGTAGTACGTGGAAGCCTTTCATGAATTTGGCATAACTACCAAATGCTTCGGCAACTTGAACCGCTAATTCGCGGGTTGGTGCTAACACTAAAATCTGTGGAGCATTGATTTTCATGTCGATTTTGTTTAGTAAAGGCAGGGCAAACGCGCCTGTTTTACCGGTACCGGTTTGTGCTTGACCGATAATATCTTTACCAGCCATAAGCGGGTCGATACTAGCAGCTTGAATAGGAGTAGGGTTTTCATAACCTAACTCGTCAAGCGAACGCAACAAAGACTCAGACAGGCCGAGTTCGCGGAAAGTTCTTTCAGATGACATTGAGTTGTAGCCTTGTGGATGCGCACGAAGTTCGGAAGCTCGTGCTAAAGTTTCACAGACAGAAAATCAACCCCGTGTCGATTTCCCGCGCCGATAAGGGGGCGTATTATAGCAGCAACAAAGCGTGTTGACCACGTAAAAACTGAAAATAAACATTAAATTGCCTATTCTAGTTTAAGATTGGCCTGATTCTTGATTTTTAAGATTTGTTAATTGGTTGAAAAATGAACATTTGTTGGCGTGAATTAGGCTGTTTATGGGGCCTTGGTCAGCTTATCGATACTGAGCATTTGATATACTGTTTCAGCAACCGCCACAATAAAGTCGATGTCTAACGTGGCTATTGTGTCGTCGGCAGTGTGATATTGCGCGTGGGGTGGCACGCCAAAATACACCCAGGAGTAGCCAGCTTTATGAAATGGATAATGGTCTGACGCTCTGAGCCAATCACTTTTTTTCATCCGGCCACTTAGTAAATTTGTGTGATGAGTTCGAATACATAATTGGGTCTGTTGCATCAACAATGGTTTGATTGACTCAAAATTTGACAGATTTTTTTGCCCTTCCATGTAGATTGCTCTACGACGATCTGGATGACCTATCATGTCCAAGTTTACGCTTAGCTCAATGTCCATAAGTGGGTATTGCTGCAATAACGTCACTAATGCATAGCTACCATATAAGCCGGGTTCTTCAGCGTCGGTTGCGACAATCATCAAATTAACATCATCTAACGGTGGATTTTCCTGCCATTGGGCTGCAATTGCCATCATTCCGGCAATGCCTGAGGCATTATCATCAGCACCTGGATACATTTTACTGGCCGTTTGACCTAAGTGATCATAATGAGCTGTAATCACTCGCCATCGGTTTGAGCTATTTTTTGCCGCAATAGTGGCAATAATATTGACCCCAGAAACAGTTGAAAATTGATGTTGAAAGCTAAACGGGACGGCAAAAGCTGGCTGCCAGGGTTGTAATCCCATCTCAGTAAAGCGTTTGATTAAATACTCTTGAGTCAGGCGGGCGCCTTCGGTGGTTGTCTTACGGCCTTGAAATTCAGTAGAACTCAGTGTGGTGATATCTTGAGTGATTTGGCTATGGGCGCTAGACCAAGAGGTGATAATAGCTGACGAGCATTGTTGAGGTGTTTGGCTGCAGGCATTGAGTAAGCCGCACAATAACATCATAGCCAATACCTTAAGGTGAATTTGAGTAGTAAACATAGTGTGTTCTCCTCTTATTCACCTAAGGTTTGGTATTTGATCTCAGCGTGTTATTTGGCTTTTTTAGCCTTTATACGTTTGCTGTGAAGCGCCAACATCGGCTTTAAGAATCTCGCGGTATGAGACTCTGGGTGCTCTGCTACTTCTTCTGGAGTGCCTGCAGCTAAAATCATGCCACCGCCAGCACCACCTTCAGGGCCTAAATCGATAATCCAGTCTGCGGTTTTAATCACATCTAGATTATGCTCAATCACCACAACAGTGTTGCCATGAGACTTTAAGCGATGCAGTACTTCTAACAATAGTTGAATATCGGCAAAGTGAAGCCCTGTAGTGGGTTCATCTAAAATGTATAAGGTTTTACCTGTATCGCGTTTAGACAACTCTTTAGCCAGTTTAACGCGCTGAGCTTCACCGCCAGATAAGGTGGTCGCGCTTTGTCCTAAGCGAATGTACGACAAGCCGACATCCATTAAGGTTTGCAATTTACGTGAAATAGATGGAATCGCATCAAAATAGCCACGAGCATCTTCAACCGTCATTTGCAGTACTTCGTGAATGTTTTTGCCTTTGTATTTTACTTCTAAGGTTTCGCGGTTATAACGCTTACCTTTACACGAATCACAAGGCACATAAACATCAGGTAAAAAGTGCATTTCCACTTTAATTAACCCATCACCTTGGCAGGCTTCACAACGACCGCCCTTGACGTTAAACGAGAAGCGACCCACCTGATAACCACGAGTGCGCGATTCTTGTGTGCCAGCAAACAGTTCACGTATTGGGGTGAAAATACCCGTATAGGTGGCAGGGTTCGAGCGTGGCGTACGACCAATAGGGCTTTGATCAATATCGACTACTTTATCGCAATGATCCATGCCTTCAATGCTTCTGTAGGGTGCAGGTTCATCAACGGTAGCGCCATTGAGCATCCGATGGGCAATTTTAAAGAAGGTGTCGTTAATCAGTGTTGATTTACCTGAACCCGATACGCCAGTAACACAGGTAAACAATCCAACTGGAATGGTTAAATCAACATCTCTTAGGTTATTACCCGATGCGCCAAATAACTCAATCACCTTTTTCGGATCGATAGGGGTGCGCTGGTCACTAATGTGAATTTGCTTTTTACCGGAAATATATTGGCCCGTAACCGACTCTTCACAGTTAAGAATATCTTCTAGGGTCCCGTCACAAATCACTTCACCACCATGTACACCAGCACCAGGGCCAATATCGATAATGTGATCCGCTAAGCGAATCGCATCTTCATCGTGTTCAACCACAATCACGGTATTGCCTAAATCACGCAGATGGATAAGGGTTTGTAATAAACGTTCGTTATCGCGTTGATGCAAACCAATTGAAGGCTCATCAAGCACGTACATTACGCCCACTAACCCCGCACCAATTTGGCTGGCTAAGCGAATACGTTGCGCCTCGCCACCCGATAAGGTTTCAGCTGAGCGCGACAAGCTTAAATAGTTAAGCCCCACATTGACCAAGAAGCCAAGGCGTTGACTGATCTCTTTTAATATTTTCTCGGCAATTTGCGCGCGTTGGCCTTCAAACACTACGGTGTCGAAGTATTCTTTAGCTTCGCCAATCGACCAAATGGTCAGTTGCGGTAGGTTTAACTCACCAATAAATACGTTACGGGCTTCTTCACGTAAACGCGAACCACCACAGCTGTTACACGGCTGCATGTTAATAAATTTAGACAGCTCATCGCGCACCGAGTTACTTTCGGTTTCACGATAACGGCGATCCATATTATTTAAAATGCCCTCAAACGGATGATTACGGATCACAACATCGCCGCGGTCATTAATGTATTTAAAGGCAATATTTTGTTTGCCTGAACCATATAAGACGATCTTTCTAACTTTGTCGCTTAGTTCGGCATATGGCTTCTCAACATCAAACTTATAATGTTCGGCTAGCGAGCTGAGCATCTGGAAATAGTAAAAGTTGCGTCGGTCCCAACCTCTAATCGCGCCGCCTGCTAATGAGAGTTCATCATTAGCAATTACTCGCTCAGGGTCAAAAAACTGCTGTACACCTAAACCATCACAAGTTTGACAAGCACCGGCCGGATTGTTAAACGAGAAAATACGCGGCTCAAGTTCGGCCATCGAATAGCCACAATGCGGACACGCGAAATTAGCTGAAAATATCAGTTCTTCGGCTTTGCTATCATCCATACTGGCAATTTTTGCAATGCCACCAGATAATTCTAAAGCGGTTTCAAACGACTCAGCCAAACGCTGTTTCATGTCTTCGCGTACTTTGAAGCGATCGACAACCACTTCAATAGTATGTTTGATGTGCAAATCTAATGTTGGAGGATCCGTTAAGTCACACACTTCACCGTCAATACGGGCGCGGATGTAGCCTTGTGCCGATAAGCTTTCAAGCAGCTTAACGTGTTCACCTTTACGGTCGTTAACCACTGGAGCAAGCAGCATTTGACGGCTGTCTGCTGGCATCGCCAACACTTTATCAACCATCTGGCTGACTGTTTGCGCCGACAAGGGTTGATTATGCGTTGGGCAGCGAGGCTCACCCACACGGGCAAACAACAAGCGTAAATAGTCATAGATTTCGGTAATGGTACCGACCGTAGATCGTGGATTGTGCGAGGTTGATTTTTGCTCAATTGAAATGGCAGGGCTTAAGCCTTCAATATGATCAACATCGGGTTTTTCCATTAAGCTCAAGAATTGACGTGCATACGCCGACAGCGATTCGACATAACGACGTTGGCCTTCTGCATACAAAGTATCGAAGGCTAATGATGATTTTCCTGAACCGGATAACCCAGTTATCACAATGAGTTTGTCACGGGGAATGGTTAGATTGATGTTCTTAAGATTGTGGGTTCTGGCACCGCGTATTTCAATTTTATCCATCTATATCACTCTATGACTTATGTAAAACAAAACAGCGATCAGTATCGCATAGTTTGTTGGGGGACTTCATATCAATTTTGACTATGGTGGTTTTATGGTACGCATCAAACTCCGCTAAAGTTTAACATGTGCAGATAAAACACCTTATATCAAAAACTGTGATTTCCTTTTGAGCTAATTTATGGCGCTGTGATAATATGCGCACCTTATAATATTGTTGAATTACTTATCAAAGGGCAACAGCATGGCCAGTAATGGACTGTCGGGTATGGAGAAAAAGGTCGCATTTTCGTTAGCCAGTGTGTTTGGTTTACGAATGATGGGATTGTTTATGATTATGCCTGTCTTCGCGCTGTATGGTCAGCACCTCGAAGGCTTTTCGCCGCTATGGGTGGGTATTGCCATTGGTGCGTACGGATTAACTCAAGCTTTTTTACAAATACCAATGGGCATTCTGTCCGATAAATACGGACGTAAGCCGATTATTCTAGGTGGCTTGGTATTGTTTGCCATTGGTAGTTTAATTGCCGCATCATCTGATCACATTTACGGGGTGGTGTTTGGTCGTGCAGTACAAGGTATGGGCGCAATAGCTGCCGCAGTATTAGCTCTTGCCGCCGATTTAACCCGAGACGAGCAACGCACTAAAGTCATGGCGATTATCGGCATGTGTATTGGCTTTTCATTTGCCTTGTCATTATTGGTCGGGCCTATTGTGGCGCAATACATGGGCTTAACGGGGCTGTTTTTATTAACCGCAGTATTAGCGGTATTAGGCATGTTAATTGTACAGTTTTTTGTTCCCAATCCTATTAGCCAAGCACCTAAAGGCGATACGGTCGCGACTCCGACAAAATTAAAACGTATGTTGTTAGACCCGCAGTTATTTCGCCTAGATGCTGGCATTTTTATTCTGCATTTAGTGCTCACTGCTGTGTTTGTGGCATTGCCGCTCGATTTAGTGGATGCCGGTTTAGTCAAAGAAAAGCATTGGATGTTGTACTTCCCCGCTTTTGTTGGCGCATTTTTCTTAATGGTGCCGTTAATTATCATTGGGGTGAAACGCAACAACACCAAAACCATGTTCCAATTGTCGTTAATGATCATGATGGTGTCACTTGCCGCGATGGGGTTTTATGCCGATAACCTTTGGGTGTTAAGTGGTGCGGTAGTGTTATTTTTCACCGGCTTTAATTACCTTGAAGCATCACTGCCGAGTTTGATTGCTAAGTTTTGTCCTGTTGGCGATAAAGGTTCAGCAATGGGCGTGTATTCAACTAGCCAGTTTTTAGGCGCATTTTGTGGCGGCATGTTAGGCGGTGGAGCTTATCAACTTGTAGGCGCATCTGGGGTGTTTTTTGTTGCGCTAGGGCTAATGTGTGTGTGGTTATTTTTGACCATTGGCATGCAAAAGCCTGTGTTATTGAAAAGCTATACGCTTGAAGCTACAGTAAAAGATAGAAGCGATGCACAAGATATGGCCAGTAAA
>NZ_PJAP01000389.1:0-7624 GCF_002836795.1 Shewanella sp. 11B5
CTGCGATGCGCAACCTTATTTCCGCGTGTTTAATCCAATGACCCAAAGCAGTAAGTTTGATCCAGATGCAAGTTTCATAAAGCGGTATGTTCCCGAGTTATCAGCATGGTCTTTGGCCGATATTCATCAACCCAAAACCATCAATGTTAATGACTTATTTGCACAACGCCAGGATGACCGATACCCACAACCTATTGTCGAACACAAGATGGCTCGCTTGCGGGCGATAGAGGTACTAAGCGCATTAAAGCGTGGTTAATTGTTTCGATTAACATTCAATGCAGTTAGCAAGACAAAAGGCTGTTTGAGAGCCGTTTGTTACCCTGAACTCAGGTTACTGAGTCCATCTTGATTCGATAAATCAGCAACAACACTATTAGGCCGCTATTATCTCTTATGATAATAGCGGCTTTTTTTGCGTTAGATCACACTATGAGCTTGGCTGGCTAGTGGATTGATGAGTATTGATTGAAGCACATCAATTAACAGCATAGAATGGCTACATTAAAGATTTATATATTATGCATGTTTAAATCTTGTTGATGTTAATCCACTAAGTGAGTGCACTGCTTATGCTGAATATTGATGATCCTGCTGAAATTGATAAAACTCCTGCAATATGGCGTTTGGGTTTTAGACCGTTTTTTTTGGGTGGGGCGAGTGTCGCAGCGTTATACATTCCGTTGTGGTTAATGGGCTGGTTTACTCCGCAATATAGCTTATTTAACAGTGAGTTTTGGGCCAATGTTGTGCCGCTATGGTGGCATCCTCACGAAATGTTATTTGGTTTCGCTATGGCTATTGTGTGCGGTTTTTTACTCACAGCAGTACAAGCGTGGACCAATCAACCCACCATTACGGGACGCGCATTAATGGTCACCTTTGGTTGTTGGCTCATTGCCCGCTTAATGTTGCTATTACCAATGAACATCCCTTTGATACTACCTGCAATATTTGACAGCTTATTTTTAGGATTAAGTGCGTTGGCATTGTGGCGTTGTATTTATCCGGTTAAACAATGGCGCAATATAGGTTTTCCTATCATGCTGGTAGTCGCATTGTTGGTTAATTTAACCAGTTATTACGCCTTGTCCGAACGTAACTTTTCATTATCGACCCAATTATGGCAAGGAATGATTTGGTGGCTAGCCATGGTTATTACCATTGTTGGCGGTCGAGTGATCCCATTTTTTACCGCAATGAAAATTCAACAACCCAAGCCTGATCCCATTAATGTGTTAGAAAATGCATTATTATTAGCGATGGGTTTACTGTTTATTCAAGCAATAAGTCACTGGTTCCCCAAAGGAGTTGAACAAGCACTTTTAGCAGTAGCAGGCATATTGCATTTAGTCCGTTTTGCTCGTTGGCAAGCACATAAAACCTTAAAAGAGCCGATGCTGTGGTCATTGCATATTTCGTATCTATCGTTGCCAATCACATTGTTATTAATGGCAATCAACATTGATAACGAATATGCCTATCGTACCTTATTGCATTTATTTGCTATTGGCGGAATCGCATCATTATGTTTATCAATGATTTCACGCGTTTCACTTGGGCATACTAGTCGCAATATCTATCAAGGCCCCAACATGACGTGGGCATTTTTATGTTTGCCTCTCGCTGCTGTTTTACGTGCAGGAATGCCTTTGTTGATGCCTGAGTACACCCAAATTTGGTTATGGGCAGCTGGAGCATGTTGGTTTGTCGGTTTTGGTTTATTTGTGTGGTTTTACGCGCCGATTTTACTACGACCACGTCTTGATGGCCGTCCAGGATAATACCAACTAAATTAGTAACTAAAGTTAACTAACTAAACAGTTAACTACACTAAACAGTGCAAAAGTAGTGCTACAGACTTATCGAACAATGTAGCGCTGTAAATTAAGAGATTGGAGAAAGGTTAGTAATATGATGGATCTACTTATCGATGTGATAATGAAAGCGACTCGGCCAATGCGAAGCAAGGTAGGGTTAAGCATTATTATTAGCGCAATGGCATTGCTGAGCCTAACGTCTTGGTCGCTTCAAAGTGCTGAAATGGATCCTAATCAACTAAAGTTTCCACAACAATATGACTCTTGGCAAGCAACAGAAGAGCAAGTTGAACGAGACGATATACTGGCGCAATATCCTGCCAATATCATTTTATGGGCGGGTTCATCATTTGCGAAAGAATATCATAGCCCTCGCGGACATCAGTTTGCTGTGGCTGACGTGACACATACCTTGCGTACTGGTGTTGCAATAGCTGAAGGTGATAAAGGTTTATCTGCCAGTTGTTGGACCTGTAAAACACCCGATGCACCAAGATTGATTAAAGAAATGGGTATTCAAGGTTTTTCAGGTGCCAATTTTGTCGATTTAGGCCGTGAAATCAAATCCGTTGTTTACTGTAGTGATTGTCATGTTGATGGCAGTGCTAAACTCGCATTACCACGCCCTCATGCTCAAAATGCGATGGAGAAAATCAAACTGCCTTTTGATAAGCAAGACCGCAGCATGCAAGGCGCTCAGGTTTGTGGTCAATGTCATGTGAGTTATTATTTCCAGCCTGAAAATAATAACAAAGTTAATATTCCATGGATTTTTGGTAGCACTGCTGATGAAATTGAAAAGTATTACGACACTCGTCGCTTTTACGAATGGATCCACCCAATCTCTAAAACCCCAATATTAAAAGCGCGTCATCCAGAGTTTGAGCATTGGAGTCGTTCGGCTCACGCTAAGCAAGGTGTGACGTGTATAACCTGTCATATGCCAGCTGCGACAGATGAAAAAGGCGCTACATTTACTGACCACAAGGTTGCTGGCGCATTAGACAATTTTGATCGCGCTTGTACAAGTTGCCATAGCAGTAAAGCAGCCATCACCAAAAAGATTGATAAAACCAAAGCTAATATTGATGCTAAATCTCGTAATGTAGAGTCATTGCTGATTAAAGCGCATTACGAAGCCAAAGCGGCTTGGGATGCAGGAGCCACATGGCCGCAAATGAATGATGCGATTATGGCTATTCGTCATTCACAATGGCGCTGGGATTTTGCCACAGCATCGCATGGAATGTACGCTCATAATCCTAAAGAAGGGATTGAGTTACTGGATAAATCGACTGAACAGGTTACTTATGCCCGTGAAGCATTAGCCCGCATATTGAGTCAAATGTCAGTGACCAAGGTTGAGTATCCAGATTACAGTACCAAAGAAAAAGCCCACGCCGCTATTGGCTTTATAGAAGCCGACGCCATTAAAGCCAAACAAGCTTTTATTAAACAAGAAGTTGATAAGCACTGGCAGCCGGTAGCCAAAAAGGGTTACTAAAGAACAGTTTCAATTTATGAACACAACTAACGCCTAAGCCATGCTTAGGCGTTTTGCTTTGTGGTTCTTTTAAAGGGTGATCTACTTCCTGTGCTATCTCGTATAAATACTTAATGAGTTTTTATTTACTTCACGGCCATGAAATACTTTTATCTTATTGTCATATAAGGCATTGTTATATCTAGGTTGCGTGTATTCTTTCTTGGTAGCGTAATAGGAGTCTGTTAATGCAAGGTGCACAGTCGACAGTTGATACTCAATCCGAATCATTAAATGCTGACCGCTCTGCGTCCGTTGATGGTCATCCAATTATTGTTGATGCTTTTATTAATATGTATCAACAGCTTAATAAAGATAATCTATTTTTACTGCGCCAAGTTTACCGGGATGATATTTGCTTTAGAGATCCCATGCATCATGTTGAGGGAATCGAAGCATTAACCGATTACTTTGCCAACATGTATCAAAATGTCACTCACATTGAATTTGATATTAAAGAAGTGGTGATCAGTGCTGATAAGCAACAAGCAGCATTGTATTGGACCATGAGCTATTCACACCCTAAATTAAGTAAAGGCCAGCTGATTAATGTTGAAGGCATGTCGCAACTTAAATTTTCCGATAAGATTTTTTCTCACAGAGACTATTTTGATCTAGGTCAAATGCTGTACGAACAAGTGCCGTTTTTAGGTGGCTTGATTGGCTTACTTAAAAATAGGGTGACTAAGTAATGGCAACCGTTTCCGCAAATACAACAGCGGTATTAATTACCGGTGCTAGTTCTGGCATTGGTTTAGCTTTAGCGCAGCATTACCTCGCTAAAGGCTTTGCCGTTATAGCTTGTGGTCGAAATGCCCAAGCCTTGCAAGCCATAACTGGCGCCACTCCGCTAGCGTTTGATATTACCGACAGCACTCAGGTGCAAGCCGCCGCAACCAAGCTTAAGCAGCTATTACACGATAATCAGTGGCAGTTACAGCAGGTGATTCTTAATGCTGGCAGCTGTGAATACATTGACGATGCATTGCATTTTGACTCAGCGCTATTTGCCAGAGTCATCAATACCAATGTGGTTGCGATGGGGTATTGTCTGGAACATTTTTTACCTTTACTGAGCCGTGGTGCACAACTGGGGTTAATGAGTTCAAGTGCCACTTATTTACCGTTCCCGCGTGCCGAAGCCTATGGTTCATCAAAAGCCGCTATTGGTTATTTAGGCCGTAGTTTACGTGTTGACCTTGCACAACATGGTATTGGAGTTAGCGTGATTTGTCCGGGGTTTGTTAAAACCCCTTTAACAGCTAAAAATGACTTTGCTATGCCAATGCAAATCACAGCTCAGCAAGCGGCTCAGGCTATTTATAATGGTATGCAGCGTCAACGCCGTGAAATCCATTTCCCAACTAAATTTACTTGGTTACTCAAATTAGTCTCTTTATTGCCAGAAAAGTTATTAGTATTTTTGCTGGCACCTAAATAGTAAACCCAAGTCAATTCACAACAAGAGCAAGTATTAGCGTCAAGGATTAACTAAATGAAAAATATTGCTGTAATTGGTACTGGAATTTCGGGGTTAACGTGTGCCCACCTATTAAGCCGTGAACACACGGTTACCGTGTTTGAAGCTAATGATTATATTGGTGGTCACACAGCGACCATTGATGTGGAAGTGGCTGGGCAGCAATATGCAATTGACTCTGGTTTTATTGTGTTTAATGACCGGACTTATCCGCTATTTGAAACATTAATGGCACAACTTAATATTAAGTCTTTACCGACTGAAATGAGTTTTAGTGTTAATAATGCACTCACAGGGCTTGAATATAACGGCCATAATTTGTGGGGCTTATTTGCCCAACGTCGTAATTTGTTACGCCCAAGTTTTTACCGGTTTTTAGGTGAAATTGTTCGTTTCAACAATGGTTGTAAAGTTATTTATGAGGCCGACAAATACCCAACGTCTTCACTAGGTGAGTATCTTGATCAACAAGGTTTCTCGGCTTTTTTCTGTGAGCATTACATTTTGCCTATGGGCGCGGCAATTTGGTCTGCCAGTATTGATGATATGCGCGGCTTTTCATTGCGATTCTTTATTCGTTTTTTCCAGCATCATGGTTTATTAAATATTAATGATCGCCCGCAATGGTATGTACTTGAAGGTGGATCGCGCAGTTATATTCCAGCCTTAACCGTACCGTTTAAAGATCGTATCCAGCTTAATTCACCCGTGAGTGGTATTAAACGTAGCGATGATGGTGTGTATGTTCAGGTTGCCAACGGCGAATGGCAGCACTTTGACGATGTGGTGTTGAGTTGCCATAGCGATCAAGCATTAGCCATGTTAACCGATGCCACTCAAGATGAGATAGACGTGTTAGGCGCAATGGAATATCAAAATAATGAAGTGGTGCTGCACACAGATATTAATTTATTGCCTAAGCGTAAAGCGGCATGGGCAAGTTGGAACTATCGTTTAGATGGTGTTAATCAGCAAGATATTGCTCAGCGTCCGGCTAGCGTGACGTACAATATGAATATTTTGCAGTGTTTACCGAGTAGTGCACCTACATTTTGTGTCACGTTAAATCAAACTGCATCCATTGATGAAAGTAAAATTTTGCGAAAGTTTAATTATGCTCACCCAGTATTTAATGATGCCAGCATGAAGTCGCAAGCGAAAAAATCACTTATTAATGGTAAAAATAATACCTATTTTGCTGGTGCTTACTGGCATAATGGATTTCATGAAGACGGCGTTCGTAGCGCAGTTGAAGTATGCGATCTGTTTGGGATTAGTCTATGAGTCAAACCACATCGATAATGGAACATGATCAATTAAACAGTGGCATTTATTGCGGCAAGATAAACCATCGTCGTCATACGCCTAAGTTGCACAGTTTTGGTTATAACATTGCGATGATGGCAATTGATTTAGATGAACTGCTTGCATTAACGGCGGTCAGTAAATTGTTTTCTACAGACAAGTTTACCCCGCTTAAATTTAATCCTAGCGATTACCTCAATTCCCTAAAGCAACAATTTGGCGATCAACTTATGCTGAGCTCGGCGAGCCGAGGGGATGATGCCGCCGCTTTAAAGCAACGCGTGTTGGCAACGATAAAGCATTTAGGTGCCACGCAAACATGCGATAAAGTGATATTTTCTGGGCAGATACGCCATTTTGGTTTTTATTTCAGTCCGGTCAATTTTTACTTTTGTTATCATCAAAATGACATGGTTTATATGCTTGCCGAGGTCAGTAATACTCCTTGGAATGAGCGCCATTGTTATCTGGTTGATATTGCGAATACCGCTCAAACAGACAAAGTCTTTCATGTATCTCCGTTTATGAATTTAGACATGCATTACTTGTGGCGTATTACGCCTCCGGCTAAACACTTGAAAGTGACCATTGAAAATCGAAATGCCAATAACGATAAATTATTTGATGCCGGTTTAGTGTTAAAGCGCCAATCTATAAATTCGAGTTCTATACGCCGATTTATGCTGAATTATCCCTTGATGACCAGCAAAATTATGCTGGGTATTTATTGGCAAGCAATGAAGCTATTTTTTAAACGAATCCCTTTTGTAAGCAAGCAAACCATTAAAGCTAACTAATTTTACAAAATGTAAACCAAATAGATGCTTATCACGTATTAGTCTGTAATTACGCCAATAAAGCGAACCAATTAGACAGTGTATGAACTGGAGAGATGACATGGAAAATACGGCGACAGAAAGCAGCATGACTCAAGCGAGTTTATCTGACAGCCTAGCAAGGAAAATTCTTCTTCGTGCATTAGCACATCTTGCAGAAGGTCATTTAACGATTGTTGATGGTAATCAAACATCAGAATTTGGCGATCCCAAAAGCGAAGTTCACGCAACTATGCAAGTTCAGCATGCCAACTTTTATCGTCAAGTGGTGTTTGGTGGTTCAATTGGGGCTGGCGAAGCTTATATTCAAGGCCATTGGTGTAGCCCAGACTTAACTAAAGTGGTGCAGGTTTTTGCCCAAAATTTAGCATTACTAGACAATATTGAACGTTATTTTTCATGGTTGAGCAACGGCATTAATCGTTTTAAGCATGTCTTTAACCGTAATTCTGAAACGGGTTCAAAACGCAACATTCTGGCTCATTACGACTTAGGTAATGACATGTACAAGGAGTTTCTTGACCCAGAAATGATGTATTCAAGTGCACTTTATCCGGCAGATGACAGCAGCTTGAATGAAGCGCAATTACATAAATTGCATACCATTTGCGAGCGTTTAGAGTTAACTCCAGGTCAAACC
>NZ_PJAP01000390.1:0-7610 GCF_002836795.1 Shewanella sp. 11B5
GGATAAACGTTTTTATAGATCAGGATCGCAAGAAGCTTGTTGGCATCAAGTAGACTCTCTCCAGTTATTTCCAATTGAGCCGCATAAATAGCGTATTCATTAAAGATGTTTCGAATCAATCTCAGGTCGTTCAGGTAACGTGAGACCTCTCTCAGAAACTGCCGTTCAAGGTATCCATCGAGCTCAAGTCTACTTCCCTGCTCCAATACCATGTCGATCGAATTCGATGTGTTGATGATAGGTATGACGGGAATAATGAATTCAAAGAACTTGGTTCGCTCGGTGTTGACAAACATATCGTCACGCATGGCGTAGAGGAACCTGATAGTACGTTTCACACCTGCGTTCTCGTTCACGAGACTATTAATTTCGCGGAGTGAGACGAAAATATCCGCATTATTAAATCGGTCTAAATCCTCAATGATTACAAGATCGTATTTGGTTGATTGGAAGAAGTAAACTATTTCGTCTAGATGGCGGTTTAATATGGACGCCTGATCATCAGATGCAGGTTTAATCTCAACGTCCTTCAACGAAATGCTTTTGAGTGACAGACCGAAACTCGCCACATAAAAGTGATGCAGGACTGTCCAGAGGAATACTGCTGCGAAAAAGAAAACTACTATATTGAACCAATTGCTGAGTTCAAACGGAACCAAAAATTCACCTTTGATTATATCTTCTCGTAAATGTAATACATACCAAAGCGCAATAGCACCAAACATGATGTAGAGAGATTTAAGAAACGACCAAACTCCTGGTGACTGAATTCTTTTGAAGCGCGAAAGAGGAAGTTTGTTTGCGTCAGCACCGTACAATATTTGCTGTAGGATGCTTCTTTCAATCTCTTGGCGACTCACCTTATTCTCCCCTACATCACCCTCGGGAATGAAGGAGGCTAGAGAGATTTGAAGCGCAGGTCGTCTATACTTCTTCAAGAAGGATTGGATGATGCTGCTCTTTCCCGAACCATAGGGACCAGTTAGAGCAATGTTGAATACCTTGGTATTATTCGTAGCAAACAAAATCGCTTTGGTATATATACCTTCCTTGTCAGCCTCATCAGTTGGTGCGAGATCCACGAATTTAGATTGTTCTATATCCGAATGGTTAGACCTTTCAAGCCATGAAACAATATTATTGAGCAAACTTAAAAGCAAATATCTAAAGGACGTGATTTTTTTCATAAGAGATTGAACTATCTAAACCTAAAAGCGACTTTTATTCTAAGGACACTTTGTAATATTCCTGCATCCAGGTCAATAGTTAAACAACTGAATCAATTTTAGTTTCTTATTTTTGTGGAACATAACTAAAAGTAGGCCAACCGACAAACGTATGGGCTGATATTATGTTGCTCGAAACAAACTTCGGGCATAAACGAGTCTGCTGCATTTTACTGTCACGTACCTGGACAGAAACGAGCTAGATTCCTAAATCTAATTCGTGAGTTTCGGATTAAAATTTCTGTGGATTAACGCCCGCAGCACAGCGACGGCTTTTGCTATGTGCTGACAAGCTATTTCCCTAGTACCTGTATCATTTTGTCATGATGCTCAATATAGCCGGTTACTTCGAAAACGAGCTTTAAACCTTCTCGAAAAGACTCATAGTCAAACTCTTTGTAATCGAAAATATTCTGCCCAAGCGAATGAGACTCCCGATTGATGTACCTGCAAAATGCCTGGTGCTTATTCCCCTGTAATTCTGGCATTTGGATTACGTTGCTCAAGTCTTGTTTTTGAACAAAGTTGAAAAAATACTCTACGATATTTCTCATGCAATTAGCTATGAGAGCGGGAGGCTGCGCCGAATCAGTGACTACAGACCAGTATGAGTGGTAATCGTTCTGAACTTCTTCGTAGCTCATCTTAAGTATCTGGCTACCTTCATCATTTTTGAATAACCGAAATAGTTTCTGGTGTTCATTTCTTTTTTTGTGGTTTGAGTCTGCTAATTCGTAGAAAAAGTACAAACTATGCGTAAGCACAAAAACTTGCTCAAAATAGACTGAATCAAAGAATTCGCTTTTAATTAGCCGGCCAATATTGAAAACAAATATGTGAGACAAGCTCGATATTGGGTCATCAATGACCACCACTTTCTTTCCTGGGACTTCTGTAGCGTTTCGCTTACCTTTGCATAACTCGCAGAAGTATAGAAAACTGATGATCATCTTCTCACCTTCGCTGAGAGACGAAAAATCGGCCGTAGAATTTCCAATGCGTACGATTTTGTAAAGTGTGTCATTGTGTTTTGCTATTGAAAAATCGGATATGCCGATCTGAACCAAACCTAAATTTATGTTGTCTATTGCTTCTTCAATGTTAACGGTAGATTTTTGTAGCATTGAAATTTCGTTTTTCTTTGATGCGATAATGCCTAAAGCGACTTTTTCTCGCTCCTTTGATTCAGCCAGTTTCTGATTAGAAGTTGCTACCTGAGCATCTAAAGCCGAGATAGTTTGGTCGTAATCCCAACGCATCAAACCCCAAAACTCTCCCTTCAACTTGTTTAGTTCGGCACCAATATTCTCAAGTTTTTCGTTGTGTTTTGAAATTTTTGCATTTATTGCTTCTAACAACTCGTTAAAGTTCGCAACTTCGGTGAGAGTGCTTTCAAGAGATACTCTCATACTTGGTGAATTTTTCTTGGCTGTTATTAGTCTTGCATTCTGCTCCAATTTATTTGCTAATTTCCCATGCTGTTCTGTCAGTGCAGATAGTTCTTCAATTGAAAATGGGTTTGACTTGTAGGTGTCAAGCGAAGTGAGGTGTTCGAGTGCAGTGGAATAACGGGATAAAAGACTCTCAATTTTATCAATTGAACTGCTATAAGACTCATCGAAATAGTTCTCGATTTGCTGGGCGAGTTCTTGAGATATCGTATTTTCTTGACAAAACGGACAAGCGCTAGCCTCGTTTTCAGATGGAGGCTCTAAGTAAACTAATCCCTTTTTTACCCAATCTGAATTTTTCATTTTTTCGATTAGCGCCGATACAGAACTGTTGGTATTACCAACTATTGCCTCCTCAAAGATAGGATCAAGTTCGACTACGTGTTCATCAAACTCCAAAAGATTCAGAGTAGAATACTGTTGAGCGGCATCTCCCTTTAAAGCCTCGACACCAGCCTTTAGTTTAGATATATCCGTATTCGGCTTCTCAGCAGGTTTAGTTAAGGACGATAAATGAGTATATAGGGTTTCTTTGTTGCCCTTGAGGCCATCCAGAAAGCCTTCTAGAACTCGGTCTCCACCTGTAAATTCCTGCTTAATGTTCCAAGTAACATCAAATGCCCTTGATCGATTAGCTGAAAGTACAGCCTTTTCATCACTAGCAACTTGTTGCTCTTTCTCTTCCACAAGAACCTGTGTGTTTAGTTCAGCTTGAGCTTCATTGATTGCTTTCTCAATATCTTTGTTTTCTTTTGAGAGACTGAATATCCCTTTTAGATTGTCGGCCTCGTAAAAGTTTTCTTCGATGAATCTCTGATTGTAGACATAGAGCGATGTATCTTTAGCCATATCAACAGAGCAACCGTGATATTCGGGGGCTTCTGGTTGGTACAAATAGTTAGAAAGTGTGCTCTTGCCTGAACCGTTTAGTCCGTAAACAACATTCACTTTTTTGTCAGTGGCCAAAATGGTTGCAGTTTTGTAGCTAGCAATATTCTGAATACTTATCTTGGAAATCATCTAGGAGCTTCCGTGCTTTTTGGTGTATTGTGAGCAACGCGAATACCAAAAAACGCGTTGCAATTTGTGTCGGATGGCTACACTTGTTAGGCCAACCCACTATCTAGCCGCTCTGCAAAATAATGTATTACTAGCAATACCAAGTGAAGCCGAAATGTTGAGTCAGCTTGCTCAGAAAGACCTGGATGCGACCCTTGGGGATGTAGACGTTTCCAAAACCCCTCTACAAACCCTGTACCGTTGTATAGGAACTCATTATAGTGAGCATCAAAGAAGCCGCTTTTTGCGAGCTCTATTTTTCGTTGTTGGGTATCTGTTGCTGACCCTGCATTAATTAATGTGTGTACGCGATTAAAAAACTCTTCAACAAATGATCTAAATTGGGCATTGGCTGCGGCCCATTCACCTCTTCCATGCGCAGCTATAGCTTGTTCATAGTGGCCTAAAGCTATGTTGAAATTCCTTTTTTTCAGAATTCTAACAAGATTGTCTTCACTTTCTGCCAGAGGGATTTGTGAGGGCAATGATTTTCTTACAGAAGTTTCTGTGAGTTCGAAACCGTCCTTTTCAAGTGCATTAACGAGACCAGTATGTTCATAGCCAGAATAAGGCGTGATTTTTAATAGGTATTCCACAACGTCTATCATCAGATCTGAACCTGATGGACCTTTTACTCCAGCGCTTGCAACCAAGTATTTTGATATGGAGGTCTCTTTTTGTTTTATGTACTCACCCTTTACCACTCCATCCATCTCAAGCTCGAAAACGAAACGCTCAACCTCATCGTGCGTTCTAAAATTTAACGCCTTAATCAATTCAAGTATTGTTGTTCTTGAAAACATTCGGACTCTCTCGATTTCGCCTAACGTCTTAGTATTTGTGGGTTGCGCGTTTACCTCATGAGACCAGTGAAAACGCGCACCGTTAACTATCTGTATGAAAAGAACTTATCAGCTTTTCATCAAATACACCATCCGGAAAAACCCGCATGCGCATTTTCCAAACCTATTAACTAACTTGGGTGGAATATATTCACATGATTTTAAAGGTTTTGATAATTTTAGGCTGGAAAAACGCGCAAACTAATTAGTTTAAAAACACTCAAAAGCATCTAAATTTATATACGACTGTATACCCATGCATTGTTAGTCGCTTTACGGTAGAGCCAAACATTAGGCAAATAGATGAGATTTTGTAGGGCAACTCGTTCGTCAGTTTTCGATTCACTAAACAAGTGCTAGCAAACTCTGGGGCATAAATAATTTACGTGTCTAGGCTCATTTCTGTACATGTATATGATTCAGTGAATATTTTTTATGGTTCATAAGAGAACTAGCTTCACACGCGGAGCTTTTTTCTCGGTCAACATCACCTTTAATGGCATCAATAGCTTTCAGTATGAAAAAATAACAAAAATCTTATTCTCAATAGCACTCTACTTCTTTAAAAAAGAGTCCTGAAATATTATTTTTTTTAACTATTGAATATAAGCTATTTTCGGCATCAGTAGTGTAATAAAAAAGACCCGTTTCGCGTACTCTAAATAGATTGGGGTTAGTTATACCACTCTTGTTAAATACCATGCGCTTAAACTTGCGAATCCTATCAGGTCGACCGTTACGCATATTTCTTTCACTAAGTTCTTCATTCAAGGCGTTATCAAACCCTAATACATTAAATGCAAACCATTTAGCGCCGTCATTATTACATTCTAGAAGCTCAATGTTCTCTCCAAAATCATTAAGGAATAACTGCGAATACATTGGAGAAACAACAAAGGTAGAGGCACCTAAGCCAGCTATGTCTGGTACTTTAAGTTTCAGCTTGTTCGAAGGTTCAACTTGCCAAACAACATTGAGTACCCCCCAAAATTCTTTCATTGGAGTATTACCGTTAAATGAAAGCAACCTATTTTCAGTCAATTGCAAAACATGCTCAAATGCGGATTCACTCAGAAGCATAAATTCATCAGGGTCAAGATATACGCTAAATACCTTATTAAACTTTGAAGTCATTAGTTATTATTACCCTGCTGCAGTTAAAGATGAATTAATCGGAAATACACCAATCTTGAGGTCTTCTGCTACATCACGTAACGTTTCAATAATCCCACGATGGCCTAAACCTTCGGCTATAGTATCTTCAAGTAGGTATTCAACATTCAGATAGTATTTACCGGAGTGTATCTTTGAGTGAGGATAAGCATCAGGCATTGAGTCCATTGGGACATGCTTTTGAAATCTAGGAAGGTAAACACCATTGGCTTCGTGATCTATATCTATACCAAAAGCTGCTAATCTTAATCTAGACCTAGCGGCACGCATATCACTCCAGGATACAATATGATGAGCTGCAGTATTATCAGGCTTCTTTCCACGATTAGCTGCATACATATTCTCGGCTAATTTAGTAGAGTGCATCTTCATGTGTTCCCAACGCACTCTTCGGGATAAAAGCAAGTCTGCTTGTGGAATTATGCCTTCTTTATACTTTACCGAGTCAATAATTTCACCTCGATAATAAATACTAAGAGATTCAGCATGAGCTTTTGCGAGGGTACGGTCACCTGTTATTCGAGTTAAATCATCCTCAATATCAGTGACCGATACTTCATATATTTTTTGTTGATTATTCATTTATCTAAGTTCCTTTTAGATTTTAGAAAGTTATTATCACAAATGGTAAGATTATATTCAAGTTTCATATGGATATGGATAAGTTATTACAACATTTATAAGTAAGGCAATAGGTGTTATTTACTTATATTTTGTTCACTAACTTATTTTTGGACATGTGTGAGTCCGTCTATGATCTAATTTAGATTTTCACGGATTAGCATAGATATCGAAAACTAGGTTGATGCAGTGCTCCGGCTGGCTCGGAACAATTTATCTACTCAAGTTTGGCTACTACACGTTTTTTGCGAGGTTTAATTGATGCGCTAGATTGCCTTGCTAAATCTTCAAGTGTTAATCCTTGTGCTAACAATAAATCTTGAATTTCTTTAATCTTAGATGCTTTAGCTGCATTTTCAGCCTGCTCAGTATCCTTTAGTTTTTTGAGTGCGTTATAAACTGTATTAACTCGGTTTACTAGTTTGGTAACATCTTCATAATGAAGCTCCGAAAACAGACCTTTAATACTGTTTCTGTTGCTTAGAATTTCTAGTGCGATAGCACGTTTTTCAGTGATAGTGTTAGCTTGGCTCATTTGTATCTCCTACAATTTAAATAAATTCGTATCACAATATATTACCTCAATGAAAAAGTTCTAGAAGTTAAAGACATGGGTTTATCAATGAAAAGTGTCATGACAAAGGGATGCAGGCTCGTTGATTTTTACTACATTTGGCTCAGCAATATAGTAGCTTTTAAGATACTTTGTGTCGAATTTCGTATCTTTATCAGTCAACTGCTTAAGCAGTTTATAAAGGCTTAAATTCGATGATTCGTTCGAAGGATCAAATAGCCAAGAATGAACATCAACGATTAAAGATGAATACAAAGTATCTTGCAACGTAAGAATACTTCTCCGAATAGGAGAAGATAGGGAACTTGGGAGTTGCTCAGATTTATTGATACAGACAGGAGTTCTTTGCGTTCCAAAAGATTTAAGTAGCCAATGGTCGCTGAATAAATTTTCTTCTGAAACCTAGGTAATTGCTGTTTTCTCATTGATTATCTCTAAACACATATCAGAAGCACTACTTAAAGCTAATAACAGGATTGAAAAATGATTTTTTATACGGTTTACACCTGCACTCTGTTTGAAAGGCTAAATATGTTTCCGTTGTTATTGGCAACTTTTCATTCATCTTTCCTGAACAAAAAAAACAATGCTTGTGTCCACAGTCCTGCGCACTTATCAATGTGGCTTCTTTTACCAAACCCGTATTATACATTTTAAGGTAAGC
>NZ_PJAP01000391.1:0-7603 GCF_002836795.1 Shewanella sp. 11B5
ATCAGTCATGTTCTTTGCCGCTAAACGTGCCGCCATGCCTTCAAGTGATTCACGCACTTGATACAGCTCTATCAACCCTTGTGGAGATAACGC
Source organism: Shewanella sp. 11B5 (assembly GCF_002836795.1). Classification (NCBI taxonomy): domain Bacteria; kingdom Pseudomonadati; phylum Pseudomonadota; class Gammaproteobacteria; order Alteromonadales; family Shewanellaceae; genus Shewanella; species Shewanella sp. 11B5. Next base: position 94 of record NZ_PJAP01000391.1, read on the forward strand.
CACCACACGAGCGCCTACGTTGGCTTTACGCTCAACAATATGGCACGACTCTAAGCGGTTAATGGCTTCACGGATCACGGCTCTACTCACGGCATACTTTGTCGACAATTCAGTTTCGCTCAATTTTGAGCCGGCCTGAATACGACCTTCGACTATATCGTCTCTAAGGGCTACAAAGGTCTTATCTGCAGAAGTAATCGGCTGGATCATATTCATACCTAGGATAATAAAAACTGACATTAAAAACAGCTACACAAAACAAGTTGTCGACAATATAGCACCTTTAAATCGTATAACAACCCCAAAAGGCACTTTTTGTCGACAATTATTCCATTTCATCATAAAGCGTTAGCTATTACCAATTTATGACACCACTCAATAAACCTTAAGTCAGCCCATGCTAATATTAGCCGCCACGGTATGACTCATCATGCCATTGTGGTTCGATGATGACTCCGCTATCTGTAGACACTATGTTGGGTTACACTCATCTTTATAAAGTGATTGAGACATCGATTAATCCAACAATAAATAGAACAACAAATACAATAAGGGTCTCTTGATGAGCCAACATTTAGCCTGCCAACTTGAATTGATCCATTTGTTTGTCCATGTCGTTAATGCCGGTGGGTTTTCATCTGCAGCACAAGAGTTAAAGTTGCCCATTGCCACTGTTAGCCGCAAAATTAGCAAATTAGAACAAAGCCTCAATACTCAGTTGATAATGCGCAGTACCCGTAAACTTCGATTAACTGAAGAAGGTGGTGCGTTATTTGACCGTTACTATAATGTGGTGGCGCAATTTGATCGTATTTGTGGTCAAACTATTAATGAGCCGCAAAGCACCCTACGAATATCGACACCCGTTTCGATAACTTCGATGATATTAATTGAGGCCATCAATGACTTTTCCAAACAACATCCGCACATTCAACTGCACATCACCCAAAATAACAGCACCATTGATTTGATAGATGAAGGAGTCGACGTCGCCATTGTCGGTGGTGCGCAACCAGATTCATCTTGGGTATCAACATCGTTGGGAGTATTAAATTACGGCTTGTATGCATCACCTGAGTATGTAAAGCAACTCATTGAGCTTCGCCACCCGCTGCAGCTAGTTGATTATCAGTTAATTAAAGTGTGGCCGCTGTTTAACTGGACCTTAAAACATCACAGTGGAGAACAATATTATTACGATGGACCCGCTAAATTAACCCTAGGGGATTTACACGGCGCAATACGCGCCGCTGTCGGTGATGGCGGGATTTTATATGGACCAGAATTATTTGTTAAACCACAACTATTGAATCAAGAGCTAGTACCTGTGTTAGCGGATTGGGCTGGTGAGCATCGCCGGATCAGTATTTTGTATCATCAACGTCGCCAACAACCCTTAAAAGTAAAATTGTTTATTGAGTTTATTCAGCAACGTGCTGCCACTATCTTTGACTTGTTCTAACTCGATTCGATTTTTGAGACTTAGATGCTTAGATACTTAAATGCTTAAAGTTTGAAGTGAAAGTTAAATCTGCATTCTAAGTTGAATTGGAATTGGAATTTTAGTTTGAATTTAAAACAGAAAATTTTGATTAATAGCAGATTACTCTAACTTAAGTGGTGCGATTAATATCGCTATAGTTTAGCGTGATGCCATCGACTTAAACACTCAGTCAATGACAACACAAGCAACTAACCGCTATTAACTAACTATTAGTATAAGTACACATTTAAACTACAGGCACCATGAGCCCCCACCACTAATGCTTGCTCAATATCAGCGGTTTTAGACGGACCCGCAATAAATAATCCTAATTCGCCTGGCTGTAGTGCCACTTGTTTAACCGCTTGGTGCATGTTGGCGACAATATTGTCTTTGGCCAACGCCAATATTAGATTTTCACAAATAAAAGGCGTCACTCGATGACTGGGTTGATTAACCCAAATCGCGCCGTTTTCGGCCACACCAAGATCCCCAGGGATCACGGCATAATCAATATCAGCCAGATCGTGAGCGGTCTCAGGCACTTGGCGATTACCTTTAATACCGTCCAATAACGAGATCACCTGCATATTTTGTTGGATCAATTCATCTACTGCCTGTTGTAACGCTGCTAAACCGCCTTCACTATGCAGCGTGCCCGCTACTGTGTTTAAACTTGCATTAAATTGGCCGACAAGATCATCATTATTAGCAACAACATCCATGGCAGGCATAGCATGTTGAGCTAATGCCGATTGCTTTAGTGCAGATAAAATAGTGTGTTTATTCGACATATTAACGGCTCCGATTCTTGTTATACCAGCTGGCAAAGCTAGACTCTGGTGCGACAGGCAACTCGCGATATTTACCCCATGCACCACTAAACGGCTTGAGTAAACTCCCCGGTAATACTCGCAGTGCTAATCTTGCTGCAGACATAGACGTATTCATTAAGGTTTCATTAGCCATAAAACGGCCCACTAACGGCATATAGCCACCTTTGCCATAAGGCAACGTCTTAGCTTCTGCTTTCAAACGACGATGATGGGCAATAATTTTATCTAACGGCACCATCGTTGGGCACACATAAGTACAACTGCCGCATAACGTACAGGCCCAAGGAATTGAGTTGGTATCGTCATGCTTAGCACCTACCGCAATACCAATAGGACCAGGAATCGTGTAGTTGTAGCTATAACCGCCTGAACGGCGATACACAGGACAGGTATTTAAACAGCCGCCGCAACGAATACACTTTAATGATTCAGCTAAAATTTTGTCTTTCATCATCTCAGTGCGACCATTATCAACAATGATCACATGCATCTCGCCGCCCTCTTGTGGGCCACGGTAAAACGATGAATAAGTGGTAATAGGTTGCCCTGTGGCATTGCGGGCTAATGTACGCAACAACACCCCAACAGAATCCATATCAGGAACCACTTTATCGATGCCCATTGAGTGCAATTGCAACTTTGGCAAGTTAGCGCCCATGTCTGCATTACCTTCGTTGGTACACACAACAATCGTACCTTGGTCTGCTATCGCCATATTGACACCGGTCATGGCAGCATCGGCAGTAAGGAATTTCTCTCTTAAATGCGCGCGAGCTGCTCGGGTTAAATACAGCGGATCAGACTCACCCGCTTTAGTGCCTAACTGTTGATGAAATAACTCGCCCACTTCCTCTTTTTTCATGTGTATAGCGGGCACCACAATATGCGAAGGTGGCATATTGGCGAGCTGAATAATTCGTTCACCTAAATCGGTATCAACCACTTCAATACCGTGGCGTTCTAAATACGGATTCATGTGGCATTCTTCGGTTAACATCGATTTTGATTTAACCAGTTTTTTAACCTTATGTTTCGCTAAAATCCCATGAACAATTTCATTGTGTTGCTGGGCATCGCTAGCCCAATGCACCTTAATGCCATTACTCAAGCATTGTTGTTCAAATTGTTCAAGGTACTGGGCTAAATGGCTCAACGTATGCATTTTGAGTTGCGAGCCAAGCAGCCTTAGTTGTTCCCATTCAGGCAAACTGCCTGCTGCACGATCACGTTTTTCACGTAATGCCCACAGGGCTTTAGAATGCCAATCAACTCGGGTTTCATCGCGACAAAAAATATCAGCTTTATGGGCATGCACCTTAGAACCCGATGCGGTATATAGTTCGGTCATAGTGGCTCCTATAAAGCATCATTAATGATTTGGGCAATGTGACGGGTTTCAATCGGTAATTTTTGACGACGGATCATGCCATCTAAATGCAGCAAGCATGAAGGATCAAACCCCACGACATACTTAGCCCCAGTTGCCGCATGAGCTTGAGCTTTATCTTTACCCATTTTGGCCGACACCGCGCCTTCATCAACGGCAAACGTTCCGCCAAAACCACAACATTCATCAATACGAGCAGGATAGACAATCTCGAGCCCGGCAATGTTACCCAATACAGCTTCCACTTTATTAAAGCGTTGTTTACCCATTTGCTCTGTCGGCGTCGCTAAATTAAGCATACGAATACCATGACAGCTCATTTGCATGCTTATTTTGGCCGCTACAGGGCGGGCAAATGCGTTAATCGGGGCAATATCGTGTAAAAACTCCGTTAACTCATAAAGCTTACTAATAACTTCTTGGGCTTCTTGGCTGCCATCAAACTCATGGAAGTTTTCTTTAGCCGCCACCAGACAACTGGCTGCAGGGCACACAATGGCATCACAATCGACACCTTTAAAAGCGTTGAGTAATTTAAGGGTGGTGTTTTTTGCTTCATCAAAACACCCCGAGTTTGTCATCGGCTGACCACAGCATGTTTGACCCTTAGGAAATATGACTTGGTGGCCTAACTTTTCTAATAATGTCAGCGTTGCAATGGCCACTTCTGGCATCATTTGATTCACTAGACACGGTATAAATAGTGCTATTTTCATAAGTTGGTATTATCCCCAGGCGCGTTATTACACATCATCTGAGTGAGTTTAAAATCAACTCAGCAATGGCTAACGACTCATTATCGAGTTATCAATGTATGCCTATACCCTTATAAAATGTAGTGCTAATTAAGCAAATATCGCGGCAGACTTTTCCACTTTTGATCTGAATACGCTTTCATCAGCACCAAAAGCTCACATCAATAACAACAAAAGCCGCTGCCCACAGATGAATCAGCAATGAATAAGTGCAACACCATGGTATACATCGATGAATGGTAACCAGTAGTTAACAATCTTCATAAATTCAAGTCAGTAGCCTGCGACATTGTGTCGCAGTTTGGTGTTTTTATATTGTCAGAATGGTTGAGGTTAAGCACACTCATGTGATGGATAACGTCGGAAACATCCCCCGTTTTAATAACTTATATCTAACTGACGTTATCGATTTTTGGTACATACTTTGGCGTTGTTTGGTTGATGGCTTTGAGTCGCAATCAAATGTCTACTCAATGCTTGGTGACTTTACTCAGCCTCTATCTGCTATGGGAATGGGGATAGCGGCTGATTAAAGGTATCACTTTAAATCTGAATAAGATTATTGGGCCTCTATTGATATAGAGGCCTTTTTTTATGGTTATTTCACTTAAATTTTATATCTACACCCAATGAGACTAGCGCCCCAATTAAGGTTGTGATGACCACAGAGATCAGTGAGCCAATCAGTACATACTCAGTCATGCTTCGGTTGGCTGATTGATTTAACTCACCAAATCTGAATATCGACTTAGCGGCTAATACAAAACCCACTGCGGCATAGCTGCCCACCAACATAAACGTCAGTATTAATAATCGCTCTAGGTAACCAATCAACTCGCCACCCGCAACAAGGCCGCTCACATTTGCTGTATTATCACTAACAGGATCTGCAATAACATCTGTGTCGGTAACGGCGTCTGTGTCAGTATCCATTGCTGAGTTAACGATGGGATACTTATTCAACACAGCGCCAATCACAATTGAAGTTGGCTTTAGAATGAGTACATAAGCAAACACCACCAACACGCCATCAGAGAAACGTTCATGCTGTAACACTGCCTCAATCGATGCGCCATCTGCAACATGAAAAGCAATCGCAGCCAGTACCGAAACATGCAAAGCCTGATCAATAACAAAGTAGGCTAACTTATCTCCCTTTGGTGTAGTGACCTTCCATAAATCGATAATAAAATGACTTACCGCGACAATAACGATTAAGCAAACCGTTGAACGCCAATCAATTCCTAGTGCCATTGCAGGCAGTAATAATGCAACACCCTGTAAAGTCGCGTGAAGGTACAACTCCGGTGAACGGTAAGTGTGAGCTTTTTTAGCTTCTACCCACCGATCGGTCTGAAGATAAAAGTCACAGATGGTGTGAATTAATAAAAATGGAATGAGCACGCTGAAAAAATCAAACATACTTGAGCCCCGCGACTTTCTTTATAAACCGACAATTTAACTCATGGATCAACGGCCAACCAGACGCTTTAAGTGACTTGCTGACAGTGGCTGTAGCCACATCGAGCATGTCAGCTAACTCACTAATCGACAAATCCTCATTGGTTCGAAGCATTGGCAACATCACTTCACATTGGCGCGCAGTTAAGTCGTTAAGTTGCTTATCAAGATACTTAAACAGTAAGTCAAAATACTCAGTGAGAGCGATGCTATCGGAGCTAAATAATAATCGGTCATTCTTAAGGCCACTGAGTCCGCGGCCAGACAGCACAAATGCTTGCCCCATCGACTCCGACACCGACTCACGTAAATCGGCATTTGCCGCAATTGCAAAACTAATCCGGCTATCAAATGCTTTACCAAGCGCCTTAATACCAATCCGGTATATAACGGTGTATCTCAACGCATTTTCAATATCATGCACGACAGACTGAAACTCATCACCGCGCTCAATACTGTGCGCATTTTCGCTATGCCCCTCGCTAATCCAAGACTGGATGGATTTGATCCGTTTAAGTAGTTGCTCAAACTGCGCAGAAGTTAGCTTTGTTGAGTCAACAACATCGCCAACAATCACGGCTATAGGTTTATTGGTAGGCTCCACATAACGCTCCTTTGTTTGCAGATTTAGACCAATTTAGCCAAAAATGGCTAATAATGCAAGTTTAGCCATTTTTGGCTAATAACGACTAAGAGCATTGATAGCACACAGGCTGATTTAGCCGTTTATGGCTAAAAATAAACATTTAGCCACTTTAGGCTAATGATAATATACCAGCCTAATCGTCAGATACGTTGAGAAAACCATCCTGACGCAGGTGACATAAAGCATGACACCAATCAAAGCTGATAGATTATCTCAACATTACGACGAGCAGCTTAAATGCGAGCATCCACCTACCCCAAAGAACTCTGATGCCTTGAGTCGATAGTATTTGTCTTCAACTTCTTGAGACTGCTCTGCGTAAGGCTGGGTCATCACCTTCTGCAATTCTCGAACAAGTGCATAATTGCCAACACTGGCTTGCTGATAAGCAGGCACCAGCAACCACTCGCGTAAAGTATATTTAGGGTTCACTCGTTGCATCTGCGCAATAATATCATCACGGTTACGTGGCTGTGCGTCTGCGTCTGCAATAAGCATCGTGCTATTGGCCGCGGTGCCAAGCAGTGTTTGCCATTGTGCTAACCAAACAGACCAACGTTGCTCCAACCCTTGTGGCCCTTGCGATAAATCTCGATAGAAACTGTTAGTTAGTGGACTAATATCATCAGGCAACGACGAAAGCTCTCGGAAAAACAGAGTGTAATCCACTGGGGTTTGCAACATCAGCGTTTCAAGCTCATTAAATAACGCCGCATCAAAAGTGTTAAGCCCAAGCTTGGCCGCCCACATCTGCTCCATCTTTGTTTGCATCTCAGTGGCAAAACCATCGACCAACTGCTGGAGCTGTTCTAGATAATCTGGTGTAGACATCAATAATGGGCTTAATGCTGTACAAAACATCAAGAAATTACGTTCAGCTGCTACACCTTGATTCAAAAATGCAAAATGTTGCCCGCCACCCGTCCATGGTTGATATTGTGG
>NZ_PJAP01000392.1:0-7561 GCF_002836795.1 Shewanella sp. 11B5
AACGCAAACAAAGATCTTGGCTACTTCTTAAAAATGGTAGAAGACTTAGGCACAGAATCTAAAATTGCTGAAGGTTCATCAGCTAATCTACAAGCTGCATTTGACGCAGGCTTAGGTAACGGCAACGTACCAGAAATTTTCGACTACTTTTTAAAGCTCGCTAAGTAAGCCGTTAATTTCCACACATCAAACCTTTTTATCTGTATTAATCGCAGGTAAAAAGGTTTTTTTATGGGTGAATCGTTCACCTTACACCCCTTACTTTTCTACATTTACCATCAATCAGTAAATTTGTTTATCCGCTTATTCATCGTCTCAATATCTTGTATCGTTAAAAGACTAGCCCAAATAAACCCACTCACACATCCGTTGTAGTCGCCCTTACCTGCTTAACGACTTTTAGTCAGGCCACTATCGACGTATAATATGCACGAATTCTTCAAACGTTAGGCATTAATGAAAAATAACATAGAGATAGTCGATCTACTGCGCGAGCGCATTCCTTCATTTAAATGCAAACCAGGCTGTCATGACTGCTGCGGCCCAGTGACAACATCATCTGCAGAAATGGCGCGTCTACCGGTAAAAACAGATGCCGAACATGAAGCCGCGTTAAAAGAATGGAACTGCGTGTATCTTGGCCCTAATGGTTGCGAAGTGTATGAAGAACGCCCATTGATATGTCGTGTTTTTGGCACAACACCACGTATGCCTTGCCCTGAGCACCGTCGACCGGAAGTGATGATTGATACAAAAACTGAGGCGCAGATCCATCACTATATCGCCAACACCCGCCAAGTATTAGTGTAGCCTTGCCTTGTTTACCGCAATTTCTGTTCTCAAGTTTATTGCGGTAAATGTCTCAGAATATTGTCTCATTATGTTGGTAAATATCATTCATCTGCTGTATTAACATCGCGATTCCTCTCAAATGACCATTTTAGATGTTAAACAGCTTATTTTTGCCACTTTATGAGCCTAAATAACAGTTCAATCTGGTCAGCATAATCAATACACGTTATTGTTGTCCCAAATGAACGTACACGATGGATTTTGATTGTTTACCTATAATATCAACGGTAAAGCCAGCCGCTTTTTCACTTACGCAGATCTCATTAATTGTGGTGCAACTGCGCTCGAACATAATATTGAAAACCTGCCATTACAGCCTGACACCTGGCGCGCCCTGAGTTTATTGGCCACCCAAATACTTGATCCAATCGTCGACCAATTTGGCCCTATCTCGCTCACCTATGGTTTTTGTTCACCCGAGCTTGTTAGAAAAATAGCTAAAAACCGTAATCCGCATATTGCCCCAAAGCTTGATCAGCACTGCTCGCACGAGCTCAATCAAAATCAAAAAATCATCTGCGACCGCCTAGGTGCCGCCTGTGACTTTACCCTAGTAAGCAGCAACAATGGCCAACCGATTGATATGCAGCAAGTTGCACTATGGATGTGTGAAAACCTGAAATTTGATCGCCTGTACTACTACGGTAAAAACCGACCAATACACATCAGCATTGGCCCGCAAATGAATCAATTTATACAAACCATGAAAACCAATGCCGACACCGGCCACCGCGTTCCGTCTAAAAAAGGCCGTGATGAAACGGCAATCGCGGTGATAAACCAGGTAGATTACTAACCGATCTTAAATATTAATATGTCTTAAAAATTCTTGGTTACAATCGCCTCAACATAATTAAAAAAGCAATGTCTCATGTAGAATATTGTTAAAAAACATATACATTTTCAATATTAATGAGTATAAACTTGTTTATTGATTTTGTTATTTAACAGCATTTTTAATAAAGGAATATTTATAATGTTTGGTTCATTAAAAAAAGTCCCTCTTCGTAATATGTGGCCACATGAAGCGCTAGATTTTACACCGTGGCTTGCAGAAAATATTGATTCATTAGGCCTAGCATTAGGTCTTGAATTAGAGCTTATAAAAGAAGAAGCATGTGTCGGTGATTTCTCACTGGATTTACTAGCAAAAGATCTAAGTACATCCAAAGTTGCAATTATTGAAAACCAACTAACACAAACAGATCATGACCATTTAGGGAAATTATTAACATATGCAGCAGGATTTGATGCGTCATTTGTTATTTGGGTAGCTGAAAGTATAAGAGAAGAACATCGTCAAGCTTTGGAATGGCTAAATAACAGAACTGATACGGAAACACAGTTCTTTGCTGTGGTGGTTGAGGTTTTAAAAATTGATGATTCTAAGCCTGCTTATAATTTTAAACCGATTGTTTTCCCAAATGAATGGCATAAAAGTAAAACAAAGCACACGGCCTCTAATCAAGCTAGCCCAAAAGGCGAAAAGTATCGTAATTATTTCCAATACTTAATTGACGAATTGCGTGAAAAATATCATTTCACTTCAGCTCGAGCTGGCCAACCACAAAATTGGTATACATTTTCTTCAGGTATAAGCGGTTCATCATTTGGTGCAAATTTCTGCCAGGGAAGTAAAGTTAGGACTGAATTATATATTGATAGAGGTGATGCTGATGAGAATATGCAATTGCTTCAATATCTAGAGCAACACAAAACAACTATTGAAACTGAATTCGGTTGCGCACTTTCCTGGGAAAGTATCGACGGTAAAAGAGCAACAAGAGTGGCTATTTATCAAGATGGGTCAATTGAAAAGAGTTCTGCTGCTGAATTGGAACTAATCACCGAATGGCATATTAAAAATCTATTAAAATTCAAGTCTGTCTTTACCAAACATTTGAAGTCATTTAATCATGTAAGTATAAATACGTTGGTGGACTAATTACCTTTTTAAGTCATCTTAACAACTTGAGTCATTGATGTGAATTGAGAGACTTAATACAACAAATCATAGGGTTAGTTATGCCTTCTATCGAGTTCTACGACACAAATTCACAAGATTTTTTTGACTCAACTGTGAATGCTGATGTGAGTGAATTATATCAACCATTTGTTACCCAATTACCCTCAAAAGCACGTGTTTTAGATGCAGGTTGTGGATCTGGTCGTGACAGTAAAGCTTTTATCAATATGGGCTATAAAGTCACCGCCATTGATGCCAGTGTTGAATTAGCCAAAGCGGCAACAACGTATTTAGGTCAAAAAGTACATGTTTGTACGTTTGAGCATATTGATACGCTTAAACAGCAATTTGACGGTATTTGGGCCTGTGCGTCATTGCTGCATGTTGATGCTTCTAATTTACCTAATACCTTTACTAAATTGGCAGACACGCTAGTGGATAACGGCGTGCTTTATTGCTCATTCAAATATGGCGATCAAGAACGCATTCATAATGGCCGATTCTTTACCGATGCCAACGAACTACGATTACAACAATGGCTCAGCCAAACCCCTTTAGACATTGAACGCACTTGGATAACAACTGATGTTCGTCCTGGGCGTGATCATGAGCAATGGCTCAATGCAATATTAATTAACACCACCAAATAGAGATGTGAAAATGAAGCTAGCAGAAGGACCTGTATTAATCAGCGGTGGTTTGGATGACCCTTTTTTACCAAAATTAACACAAGCCATTAACCGTGCGACTAGCATTGAAATGTCGGTGTCGTTTATTCAACGATCTGGGCTAGATTTAATTTTTGAAGCTCTATCTGATGCATTAGAACGCAATGCAAAAATTTCAATTATCACCTCAGACTATCTTTTGATTACCGACCCAGTCGCATTGCGACACTTAATGATTTTGCAATCTCGTGGTGCAAAAACCAAAATATTTATCTGTAACAGCAATCAAAGCTTTCATATGAAAAGCTATATTTTCGTCCAGCAACAAACCGGATTAGCAGATATAGGGAGCGCTTTTATTGGTTCAAATAACATTAGTAAAGCGGCATTCACACACGCATTTGAATGGTGCTTGCGCCATGACTTATTGCCGAATCAAGATCCTAAAGAGTTTAACCATATCCGCCAACAATTCTTGAATATTTTCAATCATTCGCAGGCAATCGATCTAAGTGATATCTTCATCAACGACTATGCCCAAAAACGTAAATTGTTTAAACCACCTTTAGCTATTGTTCATGAAACAGAGCCAGAAGAACCAGTACCTAACTCTGCCCAAGCAGAAGCCTTAATTGCATTGGCTGAAACACGTTTAGCCAAGCAATCCAAGGGACTGGTTGTATTAGCCACGGGCATGGGTAAAACATGGTTAGCTGCATTTGATGTATTGCAATTCAATGCTAAAAAAGTCCTATTTGTTGCTCATAGAGAAGAGATATTAATTCAAGCAGAACGGACTTTTAGAACCTTATTACCTCAAAGTACAACTGGCCACTTTAATGCCAAAACTAAGGTCATTGATGCGGACATTGTATTTGCATCGATTCAAACATTAGGCAAACCGGAATATCTTAATCAACTAGATCAAGCTCACTTCGACTACGTCATTGTTGATGAGTTTCATCATGCTGGTGCCGTCAGTTATCGGTTATTACTCAACCACTTTACCCCGCAATTTTTACTCGGTTTAACGGCCACGCCAGAGCGTACCGATCAAGCTGATATTCTATCGTTATGTGATAATAATTTGGTGTTTGAGCGAAACATAATCGACGGGATTGAATCGGGTATTTTGGTACCGTTTCATTACCAAGGTATTAAAGACGAAACGGTCGATTACCGAGAGTTGCCATGGCGAAATGGAAAGTTTGATCCACAACAATTAATGAATCTATTTGCTACGCAGAAGCGCGCTAAACACGTGTTTGGCCATTGGAAAACCCACAAACAGCAACGCACCTTAGCATTTTGTGTCTCTAAAGCTCATGCCGACTTTATGGCTCAATGGTTTTCTGCTCGAGGTATTAAAGCGGTGTCGGTGCATAGCGGCTCAGAAGTTAGACGCGGCGAAGCACTTAGCCAATTAAACTCTGGGGAAATAGAAGTGATATTTTCAGTCGATTTGTTTAATGAAGGTACTGATTTACCTTCAATAGACACTATCTTAATCTTACGTCCGACTGAATCTAAAATTCTATTTTTACAACAGTTAGGCCGTGGATTGCGGACATCTGCCGAAACCAATAAAACCTTTGTCTCGGTTATCGATTTCATCGGTAATCACGTCAGCTTTTTAAATCGTCCAATGGCGTTATTGCAAGCAGCGAATGCCAATGAAGCGATTAAGCTTCTTAACAATCCTAAAATCCATTCTAAGTGCTTAATCAATATCGATCCTGAATTGATCGACTTTTGGCAACAGCTAAAACTTGATTACACCAAAGCAGATCAACAATACCAATTACTCAAAGATGATTCAGGTCACCGCCCTACTGCCACTGAGTTTTATCGCAGTGGTTATGCTTGGAATAAAATGGTCAAGCAATTTACCAGTTGGTTTGAACTGGTATTAAGCCAAGAACGTGAAGACAAAACATTACTTTCGTTAACGCCCTATTTGCCATTTCTGAGTCGTGGCGTTGAAAAAGTCACAATGACGAAATGCTTCAAAGCCATTTTACTGGAAGCATTTGTTGAACTGAGTGGATTAAGTCACCCACCCACAATTGAAGCAGTATGCATTAAGAGTTGGCAGGTATTTAAACGTTATCCTAAGTTGTGGATTCAAGATGTTAAAACCGATTTACAGCTAATCGATGCCGATTCCCCAAAATGGTGTAAGTATTGGTTAGACAACCCCATTACCTTTTTATGCAAACAAGATAAGTCAGACACACAGTCTTGGTTTGCTGTAAAAGAAAATAGATTACATGCGAATATTGATATAGAAGTTGATGATATTGAAGTGATGTCTACCGCAATGAGCGAATTAAGCGAATTGTTGTTAGCGCGTTATAGCCAACGCCAATCTGCTTCGACACTCACACCAATAAGCAAAACTGTACAATCGAATGTGGTTACACTTCCAATTGAAGTGAGTCACGATGAACAAGCATCCCTTAGTTATTACCCAGATCTCAAAATTGCCTGCGGTCATTTCAAAACGGGTACTGACGACAATAGTGGAACACTCACGTTAAACTCGACCTTTAGTAAACTCGATCCATCGATTTTCTTTATTGCCCCAGCAAGTGGTGATTCGATGAACGGCGGTAAAAATCCAATTGAAAATGGTGATTTATTGTTATTAGAACGTATTACAGCAATTAATGCTGGTTCAATTACCGGTAAAGTCATGGCGATTGAAATCCAAGATGATTCAGGCAATAACCAATATTTATTACGTAAAGTGAGTAAACTCACTAATGGTCAATATCAACTTAATGCCCATAATCCAGATTACTCACCAATACTCGCAAATGACTCAATGCAGACCTTTGCACGATTAACGCAGGTGTTAAATGACTCTGATTTTATTAAATAAACCCACTTGAACCTTTGTTTAGGTCCGGCAATATTGCAGTTTGAATAATTACGATACTTAATCAAACTGCTTGTTTATAAAATCAATTTCATCATCAACCAGTGCAGGTTTTTGTTCATCTTCAAGTGGGCATGTTGTCACAATATCAACGTGTTCTAAATTGGCGCGTATTACGTTAAATTCAGACTGCTTAGACAAGCAATTTAGTACATCTCGGCTAAATTCGAGCATATATTGTTGCGACACTTTTAATCTGTTTTTTTGTGAAAGCAGTAATAACGTTGCATCACGTTTTAGCTTAGACAGTTGCTGGTCTTTTTTATCTTCATGATGTGACGCAATCACTAATAAAGAAGATACATACATTTGCTGTAACACATCATCATTTAGCTGTCTCATGGTAATTACCTCGCGGTTTTTTTACAAACCAGTATTGATCCCTTCACCGTCCGGTGCGACATAGAGCCACTCATCGTCTGCATTGTTATTGGTTGGCAAGTTAATCGTAAATGGTGGAGTGAAACGATCAAGTACATTGAAATTATCGTTGTAAGGATCAACAACAGGCTCAGCACTTAATAAGTTTATGTTAGCGACACAGTTGAGTGTGCCTTGTTGTATGCCTAATCGAGACAGTAGGTTATTGACGAATCGGTTATCAATTAAATCTAGGCCTAAGATATCGAATGTTTTCGTTATTACCGTGTATGTAATAGAGCTCACTAAATCATCATTATCTTCAAGTTGGGTACCAATTGGGCAACAAATATCCCCAACCGTAACATCTACATTTGGTGTTAGCCCTGTTCGAGATAACAGACCAAACACAGTATCAATTAAAGGCTCAATCCCAGGAAGAAAACGGTCTAAAATATCCCCTTGAGACTCTGTACCTGCTGGACAGCTTTCACATAAAGGATTATCTACCGGTGGTTCAACATTAATGACAGACAAGCCAACTTCAACACCGACTAAACAACTGACATCAGCTTCGGCATCATTGACCTCAAACGATTCACATGGAGTACCAGTCACAACCCGTTGCGACATATAACGCGATTGAATATCGCTAATATCAACAGGGCATTGTAATGGCGTTGAACGATATAAATGGCCAAGAATACCGTCGCCCGATCGGCCAATGGCGTAATTGGGCCCACCTTGAAGCGCATGCAAATAACTCACGGCACC
>NZ_PJAP01000393.1:0-7554 GCF_002836795.1 Shewanella sp. 11B5
TATTTGATTACTTATTCTTTTTTACTAATAACTACCTGATTAAACAGGGCATGTACATTAATGTTGGCGTTAAGTTTAGCGGCTAATAAATACATACCTGCCAACTTGCGATGTATGAAAATAGCATCGGTTGGCGGTGTGTGCCATTCATTTTGTTGAGTACTCATGGCTTTACCTGCTTGAGTGATCCTTTTCGCCAAATCACTTGCGCCAAAATCATATGCTCCTTGGGTACGTAATGGCTCACAAGCTTGATAAAAAATATCAATTATCAGTTGTTTCTGTTGTGGGTCGATAGCGTCTTGAAAAAAGCCGATCTGTTGTGCTGCATTGCTCATTTGCTGTTTATCATCGGCTATCGCACCTTGCATCAATTGCATATAACCTTGCGATAACGTGTCGCTAATGGTGCGGGTGGCGCCAAAGTCGAATAACACTATTTTCTGGCTGTCTGCTTGATACTGAAAGTTGGCAAAATTAGGATCGCTTTGCACCAGTTGAAAACAAAATAGCTCTTTAAAACACAGCTCCATCAGAGCGTTGGCAACCTTGTCACGCACATCTTGTGGATATTGAGCGACTGCTTCAATCGGGACACCTTCCACAAATTGCATACATAAAATGCTGTTGTTGCTCAATTGTGGATAGACCTTAGGCACAATGAAGTAAGGGTTATCGCCCAACTGTTGTTGGTAGAGTGCTATTTGCTGTGCTTCAAACTGATAGTCTGCTTCGTTATGTAACTGCGCTTTGGCTTCTGCCAATAAGGTATCGAGTTTTACGTTTGCTGGAATTAATCGTGAGACTTTTAATAAGCTGGCAACGTTATCAATGTCGCTGTCGATGCTGTCGCGGATCCCTGGATATTGAATTTTTATCGCCAGCTTTTCGCCCGTATCTAAATACGCTAAATGCACTTGGCCGATAGATGCGGCGGCAAACGGGCGCAGCTCAAATTGGGCAAAGGGGGCTAGCCAGTCACGGCCCCAGTGTTGAACTAATAATTGAGTTAACTGCTTGTGTGGCATGGCTTTAGCGTCTGAGCGCAGCTTTGCCAATATTTCAGCCAATTCAGGAGGCACTAAGTCACCGGCATCCATTGACAACATTTGGCCCACTTTCATCGCAGCGCCGCGCAGTTGCGACAGCTTATCTGCAACATGACCAATATTTTTAGGAGTCATCATCAGTTGTTGCATTGACGGCGATTTACCTTGGCTAAGCTGTTTTGCCCCTTCTAGTAGCACGTTACCCGCTAGGCGAGAAGCGAGTCCGCCCATTTTTGATAATCGGGACAATCGACTGGTTGGCACTTTAGCTTCATTATTTTTCATCAGATCTCACTTGTGTCGCATGAACTCATAGCGAATATAAATAATTGTACGCTGAAGTTGATTATTTCGTTCAATATGAGCCAATAGCGTGGTCAAAAATTACTATTTTCTATGTTACTCTGATTTTAGAGGCATTTAAGCCATTCTTTGGGTGAGCAAAACAATAATAAGGACCCTAGTTTGAGTATTATTGAACAATATTTAAGTCAAGCTGAAGCGCTGTTTCAGTCTAAAAACTATTCATCGGCCAGAATGTACGCACGTAAAGTGATTAAGCGTGATGATAAACACCTTGGGGCATTGAGCTTATTAGGTCAGATTCATTTACAGCAACAACAATATAATGAGGCCGAAAACTATTTTGTCAGTGCAGCAACTATTGATCCCCATGCGGTTTCAGTGTTGACTGGTTTATTGGCTATTGCTGAAGTAAAACAAGACTTTTTTTTGGCGAAAACGTATTTATTACAATTAATTAATACCCAAGGTAACGTCGAAACATATCAATACAAACTCGGATTAGTCGCCACTAAAGTTGGTGATATGGCTTTGGCTGAACAATGTTTTGAATGGTGTGTGGCAAATGATTTTTCTGAGCCAGCAGTGCAGCTTAATTTGGGTCATATCTATAAGGCCAAAGGCGACACAGAAAAAGCGGCAAATTTTTATCATCAATATAATCAATTAAGCCCAAAGCAAGTGGGTGTAGGCTATTGGAGTTTGGCAGATTTAAAGCAGTACCGATTCAGCACTGATGATTTAACCTTATTGCAAGGTTTTGCAACTGATGAGTCGTTAAGCAAACAAAATCAGGCACTGGTGTATTTTGCTTTATGTAAAGCTTACGAGCAAACACAGCAAATTGATAAAGCATCTGAGTCGATGTTATTAGCCAATCAAATAATGGTGCTTCACAGGCCGTTTAAACAAGCCCAGTTTGCCAATATTGTGTTGTCACTGCTTGGGCATACGCCGTCGCCACATATTGATAGCTTGCCGACCGCGAGCCAAACACCTATTTTTATTGTCGGGATGCCTCGTTCTGGTACTACATTGGTGGAGCAAATTTTGGCGTGCCACACAGATGTTGGCGCGACTGATGAATTACCGTTTATGGAACGCTTTGCGCTGCAAATGGACATGTCGGGTGGTTACCAGTCTAGATTAAGCCAGCTTTCTGCTAACCATATTGATCAATTCCGCCAACGGTATTTAGCTGAAGTGAATCATTACTTTAGCGATGTTCCAACCTATGTAATCGATAAAAATCCAAATAACTTTTTGCACATTGGCTTAATTAAAACCTTATTCCCTCAAGCAAAAATCATTAATGTGGTACGTAATACCGTCGACAATGGCTTGAGTGTATTTAAGCAGTTTTTCAGTTTTGGCCATGACTATTCGTATTCGTTTGCCGGTATTTCAAGTTATTGGCAACACTATTTAGACATCATGCAACATTGGGATAGGTTGTACCCTAATGAGATTTTACATGTCTGTTTTGAACAATTAGTGCGTGAACCAGAGTCACAAATTCAACGCATATTAGATTACTGTGAGTTAACGACTCAAGCGCAATGTTTTACCTTTTATGAGTCTGAACGAGCCGTATTAACGCCTAGCGCTAGCCAAGTTAGGCAGCCTATGAACCTTAAGGCAATTGGTCAGGCAGACAAGTATCAAGCTTTTATACCTGAGCAAATAGCCGAGTTGGATGCCATTGCGAAAAAAGCAGCACTGCAATTCTTTGGTTAAGCAGAACTTGGAATAAGAATTTCTTATAAGCCAAAACAACGTAGTTTGGCTGACTTTATAGAAATGGCGCCTAATGGCGCCATTTTTGTATATATTCTCAGATCAACCTATGCAGGTATTCTTCTCACTAATTCACTTTACCGTGACATGCTTTATAGCGCTCGCCACTGCCGCAAGGGCAAGGACTATTGCGAGATGGCGGTGCAGCAATAGTGCGAGCGTTATTTGCAGCTGCTGTTTTTGGTATTATTGATGTTGATGTTGATGTTGATGTTGCTGATGCAGATTTTACGGATGCTAAATTTGCACTTTTTGGTGAGCTTTTTGGTAAAGTCATAGCCTGTTTGCGTGTTGCTAATTGCTCACTAAGTTCAACATTCATACACGCCACGATAACCAATTGTTCGAACGCTTTTACCGCCGAACCAGAATGGGTCAATTGCAGTGATTTAGTGCACTGTAGTGCTTTTATCATGGTTTGTTCACGTAGCGCATGATAATGTGGCCAACCTGCTTTAGTGCACTCATATTGCAGCCATAACATCCGCCAATCGGCAACAAAGTCTGCTATTAATAACGAAAATGCATTCACATCTGCAACTAGATTTTCGGGGTTGTGTTTGACCTCTGCTGACAACTCATTGGTTAAGTATTCAACCTCAGCGACAGGCATGATCACTGGGGCATTAAATTGCTCTGTGATGAGGGTTGCTGGTGAGTCTGGGTTAAAACCGACGAATTGACTGTTTAATGTTGTTGATTGATCATCTGCGATTGAACGTGAATGTTGAAATACCGTTTGCCAAAATTGACTAGAACCGGCTAAATCAACCACTAAATGAACACGGTATTGGTCGCTGTTGTTCTCCACTTTGTGAAGTTTCCACGAGTCGAAAATCCAACATTCTCCTGCGCCCATGTGCACTTGTTTGTCATGACAAAAAAACTGCACTTGCTCAGTGGTGGTAATGGGAATATGCACTCGAACACGTTTATACCAATGGTAATTAATGTCTGAATGCAGTGGCACTTGTGCACCTGGCGCTAAGCGCATTAATCTTGAACGGCTGAGTACCTCACCAAATGAGGCGAGTATTTGCTTGATGTAAGGGCTTTTTGCTAACGCCGCAGTGGGCAACATTGGCCCTTTAAAGTCATTATTAAACTCGCCATTGACCGAGATTAACGGAATAGCCGAATTACCCTGAAAACCTTCATGATGAGTCACCCAATCTGATTCGGTAAATTGCTCGATCTCTTTGGCTAATTGACCAACATCAAAGCAAAAAGGTAACTGATAAAACTCATGAGGTAACTTCATAATTGGACTCTCTGTATGTGGCGCTTAACGTTATGATTTTTCCATAAAGGTATTTTTACCCGTTCTGCTGGCTATTTACAAATGGCTAACTCAAACGGCTAACGTAACTGGCCATGGCATTGTTTAAATCGCTTGCCTGATCCACAAGGGCAGGGACTGTTACGAGATACATTTTGCTCGCTTGGTGTAGCCAGTTTTTCAGTTGGTTCGGGTGTTAGTGCTATAGGCTCAGCAATGTCGTGTTGCTGCCATTGAGTGTCATAGATTGGATGACCGCGTTCGCCTAAAAGATGATTGATTTTGTTCAGTGTTGTAGAAGTACTCGGCCAAATTTTGGCGATGTCATGATAATTTTCGAGCCACTTATTGGGTTTGGGTGTCGAGATGGTGTAGCGAGAATGCGCTAATGGCTTACTGCATAATTGCGCTAAAGCAGGGTCAAAATCCGTATCAGTAAATTGGCATAGTTGCTTAACGGTTTTCGCAGGATCTGCAATTAATTGATCATAAGACACCATGCACCAGCGATTACTGTCAATCTTTTGCAATGAATCCATAATCGCTTCATTAGCGGCTTGCCATTGAAATGCGGCAATAGACTGTAACGGCTGGCGATTAAGTTGTTGCCATTTTTCTGGTAGCAGTAGCGACCAATTACGTTTATCCCATCCCGGTAGATTTGGGTAAGTGACAAACTTATTCGACCGCCACGCTTGCATAATACTGCTGATGTTTTCTTTTGGCTCCCTCACTAAATAGATAAATAAAGCGTCGGGAAACAGCGAATTAAAAAAGTCGACCCGCAAACTGTTTTTTGGGGTTTTTTCTAAAAAGCGGATATTAGTCGTATCAGTACTACCGGGTTTATTACCATGATTATCTTGCAGCGCATCGCTAAAACGTAGCAGTAATTGCTGGCGTAGTTCGTCATCAACATCTTGTTCCGTTAACGCATTAGAACTAAATTGACGATAGGCGATATTCAGCTTGGGTATGGTTTCAATGAGCGCATGACTTTCGCCGCCAATGGTCCATATGGACTGGCTTTTTGATAGAACTTCGAACAACAAAGTGCTGCCTGAACGAGGCGCGGATAAAATAATAATGGGCCGATCAAATTGATGCATAGCGGTATGATGTTTTTGTTATATTTTTTAACATCATACCCACACCGTTATCATATGGCTACTTTATCAATTTCAGTAGAGCCTTAAAGCGATCACCTTGGGCAACATGTTGTAGCTCAAACAGTAGTGATTCAACATTGGTGAGATTGGCACCATCATTAAGCATCATTTGCACCCCAAGTACTTTATTGTCTGTACCTCGTGATGCAACGGCATCGGCAACAAGATGTACTTGATAGTCGTTGGCCAGTAAATCTTTGCACGTTTGGTAAACGCAAACATGGGTTTCGATACCCGCAAGAATGATATTATTACGGTTTAATGCTTTAAGTTGTTGTTTTGCTTCTTCACAATGCCAGCCACTAAAGTGCTCTTTAGCGATGGGTTTGGATGTTTGCGATAAGAGTTGTGCGAGTTCGTCGCTGGTATGGCCTAATTTGTTGGGTAATTGTTCTAACCAAATAATCGGAATATCAAATAGTTGTGCACCTTGAATTAATACTGCAAGCTTTTGGTGTAGTTGAGCTGATTGCTGCATAACTTGGGCTAGCTTGCCTTGCACGTCGACAATCATTAATACACTTTGTTCTGCTGTTATCATGGTCCGTTACTCGAATGATTAAGTGAGCTTTCGAGTATTGGTTATTTTTACCGTGGTGCAAATAAGCATTTAGTCTATTATGGCTATGATAATTGTTATGAATGTTCACTCAGAGAATGTCAGGGATTGATATGAATAAACGTATTGTCATTTGTGCCGACGGAACCTGGAATCGGCCAGAAAAAGATCTTGAAAAAGATCACGCCACTAATGTACTTAAACTCGCCAGAGCCATCAAACCCATTGCTGATGATGGTGTACCGCAACAGGTGTTTTACGATTGGGGAATTGGTTCGTACTATGACTCCATGATTGGTGGGGCAACTGGGCGAGGCTTACATAAAAACATTATGGATGCTTACCGCTACATAGTGCAAAACTACTCTCCTGGCGACGAGATATACCTGTTTGGTTTTAGCCGTGGTGCATACACAGTGCGCTGTTTATGTGGCCTTATTAATAATTGCGGCATTGTCACTCGACCAGATGCAAAGCTTATTCAGCAAGCGTTTGACCACTATAAAATGAAAACTAAACCTTTTGCACCAGATGGTGAACGCTCGGTGGCATTTCGTCAGCAACATTCGCATCCTTCACGTGAAGTGGCCTTTGTTGGTGTGTGGGACACCGTTGGGGCAATGGGGATCCCACTGTCTTTTTTAGGCATGTTTGAAGACAAAGATGAGTTTTATGACGCCAAGTTAGGCCGAAATGTCAAAGTGGCTCGTCATGCACTCGCGTTAGACGAACATCGCAGCGATTTTGAACCGACCATTTGGGCACCTCGAACCAGCATAGACATACAGCAAGTATGGTTTATTGGCGCCCATAGTAATATTGGTGGTAGCGTTGCCCCCAATAATGACGGTAGCACCTTGTCTGATATAGCGTTGCAGTGGATGTTAAGCCAGGCGCGAGCGGTTAACTTAACGGTCGAGTTACATTTAGCCGATGCATTATTACCTAATCCCATGGCGGATATTCAAGATTCATATCGCAGTTTTTATCGGGTTAAAAAACGTTTTATGCGCAAGCTAGATCCAGAGCAAGCACCGATATTATTACATCAGTCGGTTAAAACGCGCTGGCTGAATGACAGTAATTATCGACCGAAAAATTTAGTAAATTACATTGATAACCATGGTTGGCCCGATAAACTGGTGCAATAATCTGTGTTAACACCATCATTAATAACGAGTGCTAGCAACCACTAATAGCAACCACTAATAGGAACCATTAGTCACTACTATTACTAACCACTATTACTATTCATTACTAAAAACATTTCGATTAAGGACAGTATTTTGCTACGTGTATTTCTAACGCTCATCACAGTGATTGGGCTCTCGTCTGTATCACTCGTTTTACCCGCGGCTGAACCGACGGCTTCTGGTGATTTACAAGATAAGCCACCAG
>NZ_PJAP01000270.1:0-13113 GCF_002836795.1 Shewanella sp. 11B5
TGGTTCCGCCGCTAAGAGAACGTCAACAAGATATCCATTTGTTAGCCGGATTCTTTATCGAGCGCTATCGGCAACAATTACACTTAGCCCATTTGGGGTTAGAGCCTTCATCACTGCAATTACTCGAGCAATATGATTGGCCTGGTAACATTAGAGAACTTGAGCATGCCATCCATCGAGCTGCGGTATTAGCCAAATCACAAAGCCAAAAAGACGGTATATGCATCATTAAAAATAGTCATTTTGAATTTGCACAGCCATCGTCCACTGCTATACATTCAAACAAAAACCTTCCGCTTAAACAGTCGGTAACATCTTTACCACAAACAAGCTTACGTGATGCAACAGACCAGTTTCAAAACCAATTTATCCAACAGATATATAGTCAACAAGGGAGTAATTGGGCTGCAACCGCACGCCAATTGCAAATCGACTCGGGTAACTTACATAGGCTAGCTAAACGCTTAGGATTAAAATAAAAAGTGAAAAAAATCAGTTGAAATATTAGCCGTAATAAGTGACGATGCGCCCTAACCATCTATACAAATGATCTGTACTAATTATTTGTACTAAATAGTCAAACTTAGCAAGATATTGTAGTCTGACTAATATGACGCCTGTTTTGGAATGATATAATCCTTATGATAAATTCGTTACGCTCTACTTTACTTGCTGCGACAGCCATTGTGTTAAGTTTTTCGAGTGCTGCTGTTGAATATCGCCTACCTGCTGAAGGCAGTAATTTAGTAGGTGAAAATCAATATTATGTTGTTCCTGAGGGGAAACTAACCTTAGAGCAAATTGCTTCACAGTTTCAGCTAGGGTTGACTAATTTATTAGAAGCTAATCCAGGTGTTGATCCATTTCTACCTAAACCGGGTAGCACATTATTGATCCCGCATCAGCTAATTCTACCTAACGCTAAAAGAGAAGGTGTGGTCATTAACTCTGCCGAGATGCGTTTGTATTATTATCCGAAGGGTAAAAATACTGTCGAAGTATTGCCTATTGGTATTGGTCAAATTGGTAAAGATACCCCTGAAAATTGGGTAACAACAGTACAACGTAAACGCGCTAATCCAACTTGGACACCTACGGTTAATATTCGTAAATCATACGCGGCTAAAGGGATAACATTACCGGCTGTATGGCCAGCAGGCGCTGACAACCCAATGGGTTTATTCGCCCTTTATGTCGGTAACTTGTATGCGGTTCACGGTACTAACGCCACGTTTGGTATTGGTTTACGGGTAAGTTCTGGCTGTGTTCGTTTACGCGATGAAGACATTGAACATTTATATAATAGCGTACCGGTTGGCACACGTGTTGAGTTTATTAACCAACCGATTAAAGCCACTGAAGAACCTGATGGTAACCGCTATTTAGAAGTTCATGAGCCACTGTCACGAACTCAAGCTGAATTTGATTCGTTAGAACCAGTAGCACTATCATTCGATAAAGCCATGACTCGCTTTGTTGCTCACCCAGACACTGACTCATTTACATTAAAACGATTACTTGAGCAACGTACTGGAATGCCAACTCGGATTAATCCATAAGCATTAATCCATAAGACATAAAGATGTTTGGATTTATGCAAACATAACAAAAAATGGCTTTGTTAATTCAGTAAACACTGTGATTAACAAAGCCATTTTTTATATTAGCTTGATAGTTATTCTGTATTCTGAACTCGAAATAAGAAATCTGGTTACTTATCGGGTGTGGTTATCGTCGACCCATTCTGCTCAACATTATCGCTATCACTCACATTCTGGCTATCCCCCAATTCTTCACTGGTTTGTGCTAATGCATGTAAGTCTTCCATCGCAACGTTAATATCACTCTGACCAGCATTAATTAGCTCCTCGGCTTGTTCAGCAAATGAAGTCTGTTGATCCATTTCTTGCAGTAACGCGGCGGCATTTTCTTCTGTCACGCTCGATTCTGCAAACGGATATTGCTGGGTATTTGCTTGATTCATGTCAGTAGATGCTGCTTGAGTGCGATTTAACGCAGAGCTGATTGTCGGCTGCATAATCATAGCGGTAATAATCACAATAGCAGCTGCCGCCACCAAGCTAAGTTTACCCCTAGAAATTGGCGTTTTGTTATCCGACATTGAAGACGTTTTCCCTTGACTGGCTAAACGCTCGCTATCAACTTGAGGTAACCCCGACGATTCAGGCCCTTTAGTGCGCATGCCGATAAATTGACCGCCATCATAAATCTCCATTTGATGACTCGACACCTCACCTTCAACAATACCTGAACTGACAATAATGAGTTTATTACAATGTAATTTACCTTTAAATAAACCAGACACTCGCAGCTCTTGGCAAAAAACTTCACCTTCAACAACACCACTAGGCTCAATTTTTATTTGATCGGTTGAACTGATTTTCCCCTTAGTTTGGCCCGCTATCATTGCAGGGCCTTGGAGGTGCATATCACCTTCCAACGCCATATCGACACCAATATAGGTCATGCCCTTATTTTTATTATTCATTTTGGGTCCTTGTTAGGGGTAGTACTCTAGGTTAATACTTTTGGTTAATCGATTGTTATTTTTATCACCAGAGCTTAAAGGAAATACACTTCATAATAAAGTAAGTCGTTAATGGTATACTACCCAGATCAACAATTTACCCTAAGTACTATGTCGCCATTACAAGTTTACCAGCAACGTCTTCAGCAAAATATTGTTGATGATCCTGCGCAGCAGCAAGCCATACTCGCGCTAGATGTGCTTTATCAGCAATGCCTATCGGTTAGTCAAAATAGCCGTGGCTTATATTTATGGGGCGATGTCGGCCGAGGGAAAACCTTTTTGATGGATCTGTTCTATCAAAGCTTGTGTAGCCAGAGTCTGTGCGATCAAAATATCCCTAACTCAAAGCCTCAAGCAGATAAAACCGTATTACGCCTGCACTTTCATCGTTTTATGGCCATGGTCCACCAGCAATTAAATCAAACATCGGGGATCCGTGATCCATTAACTTACATTGCTAAGCAGATTGCGGCTAAATATTCTGTTATTTGTTTTGATGAGTTTTTTGTTGCAGACATCGGTGATGCTATTTTACTCGGTCGATTATTTGAAACCTTATTTCAATCAGGCGTCACCTTAGTCGCAACCTCAAATGTCCCGATTATTGACTTATATAAAAATGGTTTACAGCGCGATCGTTTTTTACCCACTATCGATCTGCTCTTGCAATATACCCAATCGATTCATTTAAACGGTCAAATCGATCATCGCTTACACTCTCGCGCCGCAACGTCAACAACATCAGCCCACTGGTTAACATTACCGTCGACAATAACACCTCAAGCGGTGTTTACACTTTTGTGTCAACGATACCCACAAGCTAATGCCAGCATAGCAAATACATCTGACTCAATTGAAATTTGTCAGCGTGCTATTGCCATTGAGGCTCAATATGGACAACTTGCCTGGTTTGAATTTTCAGCGTTGTGCCAAGGGCCGCGTTCGGCATTGGATTACATTGAATTAGCCGGACGATTTAGCCATGTATTACTCAGCAATGTGCCTAGATTAGGCGGTGAAGTACGCAGTTGGATTAAAGCTCGCGGCACTGAAGATGGCGCACTAGCAACCACCACTGGCGAGCGACAACTGGCGTATGCCAGTGAAGACGATCCGGCTCGACGTTTTATTAGTTTAGTGGACGAACTGTACGATCAAAAAGTGATGTTAATCCTCAATAGCGACTGCAACTTAGAAGATTTATATGTCGATGGGGCATTACAGTTTGAATTCAGACGCACTTATAGTCGCCTTATTGAAATGCAACAATGGGCGTAAATAGGCCTGCGGTACTGAAATAAAGCGCTTAACAGGCCACTCTGTGATGTAGCTTATGCTGCTTGATAATTTTCAACGTCACTAAATCGACGTAAAAAGTTGTCAAGAGCATCATTGGTTGGATAATCGAATTGGTACTTATTGTGAAAAAATACCGTCAAGCTAACCTGAGCATCAGCTAAGGTAATGGTATAACCATCGTGATCCGTTTGCGCACTAATACCGCATAACCAATAATCATGACCATGATGACCGTCTTCAAGCGCCCGCTTTTCACCATATTGCGTGACTTTGTTAAACACTTTCAATGCGCGGTGAATATCAATTTCATTTTTCATATCATGCTCTGCTATTAATGTTTTGCATTGTCATTCAAGGATACTATACGCCAATTGCACTTAATAGATCAGCGAAGAACAACATGATAGATCTGCAAAGCACAAAACAATAGATCAACCCTGAGTCGGCCAGTCTACTTCGGCAGTATTTTTTCGCTGAAAACATTTCCCTTTGTTAACACAACAAGGCAGAATCGCGATACTTTATAACAGACAGAACCTATACCATGCCTGATATTGTGATTGCCTTTTTTGCCCTCGGTTTGCTTGCCGGGTTGATAAAGTCTGATTTAAAAGTCCCTAAAGCGACCTACGAAACCCTATCTATCTTGCTTATGCTGACGCTAGGACTAAAAGGTGGCATGGCACTGCATGGTGAAACAGCCAATTTAGCAATCTCCGAATTACTGTCTGTTATTGCACTTGGGTTCATTATCCCGCTTAGCCTTTATCCTCTACTGCGAAAATTAATTCAATTACCGCAAAAAGAGGCCATTAGTATTGCAGCCCATTACGGCTCAGTTAGTGCGGGAACATTTGCCGTGGTGATGACTATGGTCGATCAATCTCAGTGGCCTTTACGACCAGAAACAACGCTGTATCTAGTACTCCTCGAATTGCCTGCAATTATTATCATGCTATGGCTACACCGTTACCTACAAGCGAAGGTAGCTGGTGATAGCAAGCACTCTTCGGCTGGCAGCGTATTGCACGAAGCACTGACAAGCCGCGGAGTCGTATTACTCTGTGGAGGGGTGATCATAGGCTGGATATATGGCACTAGCGGCATGGCACCGCTCACACCAATGTTATTGGGTGGTTTTAAAACGTTATTAGCACTGTTCTTATTAGAAATGGGGATTAGTACCGCCAAAGTATGCTTTCCCATCCCTTACAAACAATGGCGCTTATTGGTATTTGCTGCGGTAATTCCATTTGTTCTAGCATGGGCGGGTATCGGCTTAGGGGTGTTACTTGATTTACCATCTGGCAGCATTCTAGTGCTTGCTGGCCTTAGCGCGAGTGCGTCTTATATTGCAGCACCGGCTGCAATTAAGGCAGCAATACCAGATGCTAACATTGGTTTAGCGATGTTGGCATCACTTGGGATAACCTTCCCGATAAACGTATTAATTGGCTTACCTATCTATCAAATGTGGATAGAACAGATATTAAGTTGAACATTAATACACTTATAACCGTGCTGGTAAATCAATGTTAACGGCTGTTGTTAACGGCTCTTGTCAACGATGGTTGTTAGCGTTGATTTAATTCGCGACGGATGTGCAAATGAATAATGGTTGCGGCAAGTGTATTATCTGCAGCAGCTTAGCGTTCTTATCGAGTAATTTTCATATGAATGATAAGTAAACCAATATCATCAGCCGAATCATCGCTATTTCACATCAATTTGAGTTCTCTGGTGATGTTTTTCTTTATCGACAAACATGGCTTTATCCACCTTAACCAAATAATCATTTAACGATAATGACTGCCTGGCTTGTCGATGTGCCACGCCCTTACTGTACCTTAAATGGTATGGTTTACCGCTTTGCAAATTATGTTGATTAATGCACTGTTGAAAACGCTGTAATACACTATTAACGCTGACTTCATCGCTTTGGCTCAGCATGACCACAAATTCATCACCAGCAAAGCGGGCAATAATATCCGATTCGCGAAAGCTGTCGATCAATAAGCCAGCAAATGTCTTCAAGGCTGTATCACCTTCTTCATGGCCAAACTGGTCGTTAATTGCTTTAAAATAATCTAAATCAAAGAAAATTAAACACGTTTCAAAACCAAGCCTATCACCGTAAGCAATCGCTTTATGAGCAAGTAATTCAAAGCCGCGACGATTAGAAATACCGGTTAGCGCATCTAAGGTATTTTGCTGTATCGACAGTAGCTCTTCTGCGACAATTTTACCCAAGTCTTCTAAAGCAGCTTCATCATCTTTAGAGAAGGATCTCGGCTTGTCATCAATAATGCACAAAGTGCCGACCCTCACACCATTGGGCATAGTTAACGGATAGCCGGCATAAAATCGAATATTAGGTGCCGCCAACACAAGAGGGTTATCGGCAAAACGTTCATCTTTTAGCGCATCTGGCACAACTAATACATGTTGTTGATTAATAGCATGGCCACAGAATGAAATATCACGCCGTGTTTCACATATATCCAACCCCTGCACAGACTTGAACCATTGGCGCTCGGAGTCGATTAAACTCACCACACTAATCGATACTGAAAACAATCGTTTAGCCAACCGAGTGATACGATCAAAACGCTCTTCAGCGATCGTGTCGAGTACGTTCAGCCCTCGAAGTGTTTCGAGTCGAGTGTATTCATTGTCAGGTATCGGTGCCAGCAGCATTAAACAACCTACTTAATCAAAATAATAGTCCTATAATCAAAGCAGTTAAGTGACTAAATATCAACCTATGCTCTTTTTATTAATGTTTAAATCGCTAAAATTTCATTATAAATTTCAATTACACTGTCCGTTTTTTGCTGCACACTTTGTGTGGGTAATTTGCCAGGCAACTGTTGTAATGTCAGTTCATGATTCTCGTCACGCAGCCAGCAATAGGTTTGGGTTAAATGCTGGGCTTGCATGATAGGCAATAACTCCAGCTCCGCCAACACTTCAAAAATGCGTACATTATCAGACCAAATAGTTAATTCATGATATTGATGAGCATTCGCTAGCACTAAGTATTGAGCAATAAACTCTATATCGGCAATACCACCAGCACTCTGTTTTAGATCAAATTGCCCTGGTTCCACTTGCAACAAATGCTCGCGCATTTTTATGCGCATGTCTTTGACGGCTTTAGCCAATACCTGTTTATCACGCTCTATTTGCAATACTTGCGCGCGTAAATCACTAAAACGACCTGCAAGCGAATAATCACCAAACACAAAACGTGACCGCACTAATGCTTGATGCTCCCAGGTCCATGCTTCTTGTTGTAAATAGGCACCAAAATGCTCAATCTCACTCACCAATAAACCAGAAGCACCAGACGGACGTAAACGCATGTCTACTTCATATAACTCACCGGATGTTGTGCGGGTAGCAAATAAATGCACAATACGCTGAGCCAACTTCAGGTAGAAATGACCATTATCAATAGGACGCTTACCATCGGTGGTACCCGAACCTGTGTGGCCGTGTAAAAAAACCAAATCTAAATCAGAACCGTAACCCAGTTCAATCCCACCTAACTTACCGTATCCAATGACGGCAAATCCCATGTTACTTGGACTCGTTTCTGCCGGTATGCCATGGCGAGATGCCACCTGATGCCAAGCTTGTAACACCACTTGTTCAATAATGGCTTCAGCTAAAAAGGTTAAATGATCGCTAACCTGCATAACCGGTAATACCCCAGTAACATCAGCGGCCGCAATCTTCAGCTGCTGAGACAGTTTAAACTGCCGCAACGCTTCCATTTGCTGTTCCATGTCATCTTCGGGTACACGCAACAAATACTGGCGTAATTCGCTCGGGTAATCATCAATCGAGGTAATGTCATACAATTGCGACGGATCAATCAACTCATCGAGCAGCATTGGAAAATTAGCCAGCTCGCGGGCAATCCAAGGGCTTGCACAACACAAACTCACTAATTGTTGTCTAGCACCTGGGTTTTCACATAAAAGCTCTAGATAGGTGGTACGGGTTAAAATTTTATCCAGCACTTTGGCTACCGGTTTAAACGCTTGGCTCGGTTTAGTTTGAGTCACTAACTCTTCAAGCAACTTAGGCATTAACTTGTCTAAAGTCTCACGCCCTCGGGGTCCGATAGAACGTTTAGACACAGTTTGACGCCACTCACTCAGCAGCTGCCATAATTCTGCATCATCGACTTGTTGCTCTTGCAGCAATGCATTGGCATGTTCATCTTGCTGCACATTCCAAAATAAAGCAGTCCAATGGTCATTATGTTCATGACTATCAGTACCACCGACCGTGGCATTGAAATGGCCATGAATAGTGACCATTGCTTGATTAATTTTTTGACGAAGTTCGACTTCATCAGCCATGTCTAGCGGATAACATAAACGCTGCCAATCGAGCTCATTATTAGGCAGAGTTTGCGTTTGTTTATCGTCAATGGCTTGCAACAAGTTTTCCACTCGGCGCAATATAATATAACTGTGTTTAAGCTCATCAACGGCTAAGTATTCCAACTGCCCTAAGCTGTATAAGGTATCAATAGCACCAAATAGACTTTGCTGACGCAATGCAGGTTCGCGTCCACCACGTATCAACTGAAAACTCTGCACCACGAATTCGACTTCACGGATCCCGCCGGCACCGAGTTTAATATTGTCGGTTAATTGTCGACGCCTGACTTCTTGGGCAATAAGTTGCTTCATTTTACGCAATGATTCAATCGCAGAAAAATCAATATAGCGACGATAAACAAAAGGTCGCAGTAAATCATGCAACTCATCGCAATAGCCAGACCAAGGTCCAAGCACTCGCGCTTTGACCATGGCATAACGTTCCCAATCACGGCCTTGTTCTTGGTAATAGTCTTCTAAACCACTAAAACTGACCACTAAAGGACCACTTTCACCATAAGGTCGTAATCGCATGTCGACACGGAACACAAATCCATCAACGGTGACTTGGTCGAGTAAATTCACCAAGCGTTGACCCATACGGATGAAAAATTGCTGATTTGCCTGAGTCCGTCGACCACCAACGGTCTCACCATGTTCTGGAAAGGTAAAAATTAAGTCGATGTCTGATGAAAAGTTAAGTTCACGGCCACCCAGTTTACCCATGCCTAAAATCAGCAACGGCTGTGGATTACCTTCAGCACTTGTTGGCGTACCGTATTGCTGACACATCTCTTGATACAGCCAATCTCGCCCAGCAATCACCAATGCTTCAGCCAGTGCAGATAAGTCGAGAAGTGATTCTTCTACTGGGGTGTAATTTAAGAAGTCACGCCATGCTAAGCGCACCATTTGCAGATTACGATAACGACGTAAGGCAGACTTAACCTGCTCTTCTTGTGTTAAGTCCGCTATCAGCGAATGTAACTGCGCATCAAACTCACTGCGCACTACATCATCTAATAGGCCATCAAATAACTGCACAATCCATTCTGGATGACGACAAAGCTGCTCACCCATATAGTCACTTAACCCAAACACGGCCGTTAACTCTTGCTGTTGTATGGCTGTCAGTACTGTTTTAGCTTCCGGCCAAACGTCACAGAGTCTTAACCAGTAACGATCTGCGCTGTCTAACATCGCTGCAGATAATACTTTGTTACCTTGGTTTTGCATGGCAATAATGACCCCTAAAGAAAATGAACATTGGACATATTATGTCGTGAATGGTATATCTATCAGTCAGTCAAATGATCAGATTAATATCATTGACACTAAGATTACTATAACCTGTGTCATATTGAATTAGCACATGAAAAATCTACATTTTGGAGAAAACATGGTAGGTCACCTCCCCCGTGTACTCACATTGATAACGGTATTGTTTGTCACGCTAGCCCTTGGCGGTTGCGGTGACGATAGACCGGAACAAATTGCTAAGTACCAGCAACTGACCCAACAACGACTTGATCTGTTGGCTAGTTCGCTCGACAACAATCAGTTACGCAATGCGACGTTACTCAAACAATACACTCGAGTTCTCGCTCAGCGTCAATCCGACTTAACCCCATTACTCGAAGAATTGGCTAAAGATGCCAGCACTGAAGGACCAATGTTTAAGTCATTAACGCGTCGTTACAAAGACTTAAACGACAGCGCTAATTTTATTGATTTAGACCAACAGTTAGCTGAAGCACAGAATATTTATCAAGCCGCTGACACCAGCTTGTATAACGATATGCTGTCCGACCCAGTCAATGTTGTTGCCGATATGTCTAAAGGGCAACTCGCCAGAGTGAATGCGATCAGTCGTGAAGCTGAAGCGCTTGCTAATGGGACCGACGGTAGCGGTGCAGGCAGTCAGCTTGTGGGTAACCCGGCTTATGGTAGCTGGCAAAACAATTCTAGTGGCACGTCGATTTGGGCTTGGTATGGCATGTATGCGATGTTTTCTAACTTCACTCGCCCAATAGGTTACGACCGTTGGTCGGGAAATCGTGGTTACAGCTATTATAATGATGTAGGACGTTACCGTTATACCTCACCCAAACAAGCGACATCACAAGCCAAAACCTTTGAACAAACCAAGAAACGTTTTAACAGCCAAGGGAAGCGATTCGACAGCCCTTATGCAAAAACTCGAACAGGTTCTACAAGCTTGTCGCGTCAAAGTGCTAGCGCACCTAAAGCCAGTAGTACCACTCAGAGCGCGAGTCGTAAATTCCGTTCGAGCTATTCAAAAGACAGCAGTTTCCGTAACTCAAGCAGCCGCACTAGTCGCGGTGTTAGCCGTGGAAAATAGGTAAGGACTCACCATGACATTTTTTCAAGAATATGGCTTAACTCAACATTTGGCGATTATTTTAGCCATTGATTTAACCATCGCCATCGTTTTACTGGCGCTAATGCGTTATTTGCAAGGCTGGAGTATTAAAGTCAACAGCAGTGCAGAGCTAGCAGAACGTGACAATTTTGCATTTGGTATCAGTACCGCTGGTGCAATTGCTGCATTAGGGATTGTGCTTACAGGCGCCATTACCGGCGAGGCTGCACCGTCTTATTTAACCGAAGCTATTGGCATGTCCGCTTACGGCTTGTTTGGCTTAGTATTGATTAAATTAGGTCGCTTTTTGCATGATAAAATCGCCTTAAATGAATTTGCTAAAAATGCTGAAATTCTTAAAGGTAACGTGTCTGTTGCTGTGGTTGATGCCGCTGCCGCTATTGCTACAGCAATTATCATTCGCGCGGTCTTAATGTGGGCCGAAGACATTACTTTAGATACCTTCATTGCTATTTTTAGTGCCTTTTTGATCTCACAACTGATGTTAGTGATACTCACTCGATTACGTGAAAAACGTTACGCTAAACGTAATCAAGATGCCTCAATGCAGCAAGCCTTAACTCAAGGTCAAACGGCATTAGCATTGCGCCATAGCGGCTACATGATAGCCATGGCGTTAAGCTTCAATGCGGCAAGCCATTTTATTGTTTATGACCCAACGGCCTATGTAACCAACATTATCGGTTGGTGTGTATTCTCATTGATAATGCTAGTGGTATTATCGCTGCTGATCGCCTTAGTGAAAAAACTGGTGTTAGCCGGAATTAATCTTGCTGAGGAAGTCGAAAAACAACACAACATAGGTATTGCAGCCGTTGAAATGGCGATTAGTATTGCCGTTGCTCTTATTCTTACGGCGTTAATGGCTTAATTTATGACAACACCTTTGCTCGATGAACTTCCCACCAATACAACACCGGGGGACTCGCAGCAAAGTCCTCTATCATCCCGTCAAGTATCGAAGTTTGATGATGCCTTATTACTCGGCATCATGGCTTCGCTGGCGGGATGTGGCCTTATCTATGAATATTTACTGTCACACTATGCCGGTCGAATTCTCGGCGCACTAGAAGCTGCCATTTACACCATGATTGGGTTAATGATTGTGTCTATGGGTGTGGGCGCATTTGCTGCCCGTAAAATAAAATGCGCGTTTACAGGCTTTGCCATGCTCGAATTAACCGTGGCACTATGTGGCTCATTTGCCATTATCGTTACCGCTGCAGTGATCGGATTTGGTCAACAACTTCCATTAACTATCGCCAATACATTGGGCTTGCCGCCCGATCATTTACCCAATGGTGGCTTTATTGCCAGCCTGCAAACCCTTAGTGAATTCTTACCTTATGTGTGGGGAGTATTGCTTGGGTTAATGATTGGCATGGAGATCCCACTTATTGCTCGAGTTCGGCAATCTTTATCTGAAGCACACTTACTGCATAATGCCGGCACCATATATGGTGCCGATTACATTGGTGCTGGTATCGGCGCCGCTATCTGGGTTGGTTTTATGTTGTCGATTGATATTCAATTAGCAGCGGCATTAACCGCCAGTGTCAATTTACTCGCTGGGCTAGTATTTATTTGGCGATTTTGGGCACAGATCCGTCATGCTAAGTGGTTGCTAGTAGGCCACATTATTGCCAGCGTTGTGATTGGCTTACTCGCGGTTAAAGGCCCTAGCTGGGAACAGCATTTTAATAATCTATTATATAAAGATCATGTGGTTTACGCTAAAGCAACACGGTTCCAGCAGCTCAACTTTACTGAACGTTTGCGCGGTGGCGAATTGCCTCCAGTTTATAATTTATACATTAATGGTCGTCTGCAATTTTCGAGCAGCGACGAGCATATTTATCACAGCTTCTTAGTTCATCCAACATTAGCTGCCAGCGCACGTCACGATAACGTGTTAATTATTGGCGGTGGTGATGGTTTGGGGCTAAAACAAGTGCTCAAATGGCAACCAAAAGCCGTTACCTTGATGGATTTAGATAAAGACTTGCTGGCACTGTTTAAATCGCCTCCGGCAGATATGCCTGAGCACTTAAGAGATGCATTACTGACGTTAAACGGCGATGCCTTAAACGATCCTCGCTTAACGCTTATGGTCGACGACGCGTTTAACGGTGTCGATAAGCTAATTCAAAATGGCAAAATGTTTGATGCCATCATTGTTGACTTACCCGACCCAAGTCATCCAGACTTAAATAAACTTTATTCAGATTTATTTTATCGCAAGCTCAACGAGTTACTCAGCGCTGATGGCGTGATCACGGTGCAATCAACCTCACCTTACCATGCCCAAAAAGCATTTATGTCGGTCGGAAAAACACTGACTGCGGCTGGATTTAATGTAAAGCAGTATCACCATAATGTCCCTAGCTTTGGTGAATGGGGCTGGAGCATTGGCAGTAAAATGGGTAAAAACCCGCAGCAACGATTGGCTGCAATAGATGAAA
>NZ_PJAP01000394.1:0-7543 GCF_002836795.1 Shewanella sp. 11B5
GGGGATCGGTATTGAAGCAGATAAAATTGAACAAATGTTTGAAGCGTTTATGCAATCAGACACTTCATCAACTCGTGTTTATGGTGGTAGTGGCTTAGGGTTAGCCATTTGTCGACAAATTTGTGAAGCGATGAGCGGCGATATACGTGTTGAGTCTAGCATTGATGTTGGCAGTCGTTTTATTGTTGAAATACCGCTAATTGTTGAGCCTAAAATTTGTGATTCAACCGCCAAGATTATTAATAATAATAAATATTCCCATTGTTGGGTTGTCGGTCAAAATAACAGCTTAAATCCAGCCGTTTACAATATGTTGCAGCATTACAGTCTCACTTATAGTGCGTTTAATAGCCCGACTGATTTACCCCAACAGCTGGCAGATAATGTCGATATTATTGTGTTAACAGAACCAAATCAATTGCAGTCTTGTCGTGATTATTTGCAAGCCATCAATAACATTAAATCAACCAAAGTGTGTTTTCTTTCTATAGACTTACTCGGCCAAGAGAGTAGTTTTGTGTATAACAATCAAAACGAAATTCAGCTTAATGGCCCATTTAAATTATCACATTTGAGTTGGGCATTAGAGTTATTAGACGATCCTTTAGTTAATCTAGAATTAACTCATTCATGTGAGAGTGGATTTCCACCATCGCTGGCACTGCAATTTACTGATAAGCATGTATTAATCGTCGAAGATAACATCAACAATCAGGCTGTGTTAAGTCAATTACTCGCTCAAGTGGGGTGTGAAGTTCATTGTGCTGAAAATGGCCAAGCAGCATTGGATTACTTAGCTGAACACAAAACCGACTTAATCCTTATGGATATTCAAATGCCTGTTATGGATGGCATTACCGCGACAGAAAAGATTCGTTCTGGTCGAGAAATATTCAGTCAAACACCGATTATTGCCGTTACGGCTAACGCTATTCATGGTGATAAAAAGCGTTTTATTCAAGCAGGAATGAATGATTACTTAGCAAAACCGATCAATCGAGACAGCTTGTATGAGTTACTCCAACGCTATTTGAATTCAACCAATACTGTTAAGCATAGTAAGTTAGGTAAACTCCAATATACTTTAGATCAATTAAATGGCTTATAACGGTTGCCTCAATGATTTGTGCATACAAATCAACTCTATATAGCGATAGCACTGATAGTAATATAGAGTGGTATTGATGTTTGATAATTCTAGGGACCTAATATGGATAAACCACAACCGACAATTGATGAAGCAAACAGGCTTAAGGCATTACTTGAGTTGAATTTGCTGGACACGTCTCCAGAAGAGCAGTTTGATCACATGACTCGTTTTGTCCAAGCCTACTTCAATGTGTCAATTTGTTTGGTCAGTTTGGTTGATAAAAATAGACAATGGTTCAAATCCAAACAAGGTTTAGAAGCTTGCGAAACAGGTAGAGCGGAGTCCTTTTGTGGCCATGCCATTCATTCCAGTGATGTATTTGTTGTTGAAGATACCCTAGAAGACCAACGCTTTGCTGATAATCCCTTAGTTTTAGATGGCCCTAAAATTCGTTTTTATGCAGGATTTCCGTTACAAACTGCAGGTGGTCATCGTATTGGCACCTTGTGCATTATCGACACCAAAC
This sequence comes from Shewanella sp. 11B5, assembly GCF_002836795.1. NCBI lineage: Bacteria > Pseudomonadati > Pseudomonadota > Gammaproteobacteria > Alteromonadales > Shewanellaceae > Shewanella > Shewanella sp. 11B5. The sequence continues at coordinate 1,617 of NZ_PJAP01000394.1, forward strand.
CAAGACAATTTAGTTATAGCGACAAACAGCATCTGCAAGATTTTGGCAAAGTAATTGAAGGCCTGATCCGCCAACGTAGTGCAGAAATAGCAACCGACAAACAAAGCTCATTTACTCAAAGATTAATCAGCTTACTCACGAAACCATCGCCACTATGGACCCGCAGAACAGTTGCTTTTTCAATCAGTTTGATTGTACTGGCATCCAGCATGTTTCTCGCGATACAAACAGACAATCAACATGTAATTACGCAAGCTGATATTATTGAAAATTTAACTCCCGACGAGTCAACTAACGATGCTTGGTGGCATTATACGCTATACATTTTTGCTGGTGGCTGTCTGGCCACATTGATGTATTTTTTGCTTCGATTACCGGCTAACTTACGTAAAATGTTGCATATTCTATCGGTTAATCAAGTGAGGAATGAAAGACGTTTTCGTGATGCGATTGAAGCACTAGCTGATGGATTTATCATTTTTGATAATGAGCAAAAAGTGGCGGTGTATAATCAAAATTTTATTTCGCTTTATCCTGAACTGGCCGATATTGTTCACGAAGGCATTAGTTATCAAGAGTTACGAAAAAACTCTACAGTACGCAGTTTAGTTAAACAACCTGATTTTCTAGATGTAGATGACCTACGTAAACAGCAACCCGAGCGGATAATAGAGTTCAATGATGGCCGTTGGATTAAAATGGTTGAACGACCAATGCGAGATGGCGGAATTGTCGGGTTCCATACCGATATAACTGAGTTGAAACGCAAAGAACTACAACTGATTGAAGCGCGCCAAAAAGCAGAAACGGCTAACGAAGTTAAATCAAAATTTTTAGCCAATGTCAGTCACGAAGTCAGAACCCCATTAAATGGTATTATTGGCCTTTTGGATGTATTGGTTGAGGATGAAGAGCTTAATTCGCAGCAACAATTTTATTTAACCACAATGCAAGATTCATCTAATAGCCTACTGCAAATATTGAACGACATTTTAGATGTCAGCAAAATGGAAGCAGGTAAGTTAACCTTAGTCTCTGAACCCTTTAATTTAACGACGACACTGCAATCTGCCTGCAGCTTAATGAATACCAATGCTGAGGCGAGTGGTTTATCGCTTAGTTTATCATTACCTGAACAAGAGTTAAGTTTGCTCGGTGATCCAGGCCGCATACGCCAACTCGTGCTGAATTTATTATCAAATGCGATCAAATTCACCAAAGTGGGAAGTATAAACTTAACCGCGACATACGATGTGGTCTCAGATACTCAAGTGAACGTGACGATTACCATTACCGACACAGGGATTGGTATTCCTGAAACAATGTTGAATCACATCTTAGAACCCTTTACTCAAGTCGATAATAGCGCAATAAAACACAGCTCAGGTACTGGGTTAGGCCTAGCAATCAGTAATAATTTAGTTAAGTTAATGCAAGGTACATTAACGATAAACAGCCAAGAACAAAGCGGTACCGAAATTATTATTGGTATACCGTTTACCCTGGCTAAACCAGCTGAATATAACTCTGCAACATTAATTAGCAATCTCAATCTTCGCGATAGAAATGTCAAAATATTGCTAGCCGATGATGACAAGACTAATCAACTAGTGATGCAAGCGATGTGCGATAAACTGCAATGTAATATTGATATTGTTAATGATGGCATAGAGGCCGTTGAAGCGGCTAAAAAGCTAAAATACGACGTTATTTTAATGGATATATATATGCCAAGAATGGATGGCATTACCGCATCTACACTCATTCGAGCAGACTCTTTATGCCAAACAACGCCAATCATTGCTTTTACTGCCAATGCTATGGAAGGGGATAAAAAACGCTTTATGGATGCCGGTATGGACGATTATGTTTCAAAACCCATCAACAAAGTTCACTTCTTACAAACCCTGTCTAAATTCTTACGGTAGTCATCTGTTTGCTTTGTAATTTGAATTGCATTTTGCAAACAGAATGGCAAGTTGCTACCTAAAAAAACTTAATCAATTTTACTGCAATTATTACATTATTTATCAGTGCCTTACCGGATGATTATTAATTATTTTATTGGCTCGACTCTTGCTGTCTATTAATTACCACATAGGAATTAATCGTTTTGGAGTCAGACATGTATCCCCAAAAACAAACCGTGATAAATGAAGATGCAAGTAACTCAAATTGGAATGACCTTACCGACGTTATCGATGAGGCATTAAAGCAACATTGTTTCAGCATGGTGTATCAACCGCTTATTTCAGTGCAAACAGGTAGAATCGTCGGCTTTGAATCCTTGGTTCGATGTGACTCGCCAACATTTGGGGTTATTTCACCATGTGACTTTATTCCATGTGCTGAGCAAAGTGGACAAATCTTAGAGTTAGGAAGTTGGATATTTCAACAAGCATTGCTGGATTTAAAGCGCATGCGTAACCAGGGCATGCAAAACATTTGTTTATCATTGAATGTATCCCCAGTTCAGTTACTGCATACTAATGTTTATGAACAACTCATGTCTCTTATTGTTGAACTCCAAATCCCACCGTCTGCAGTTAAATTAGAATTAACCGAAACCGCGCTAATTCACGACCCGCAAACCATTTGTAAAGTGTTTAATGCCTTCAAACAAGAAGACGTACAAGTGTGGCTAGACGATTTTGGTACTGGGTTCGCCTCATTGAGTTTATTGCGCAAATTCAATATTGATGGATTAAAAATAGACCGAAGTTTTGTCAGTGGCATTGCAGACAATAATGAAGATTTTACTTTATGCAGCGCAGTTATCGCCATGGCGCAACGACTTGGATTACATATTGTCGCTGAAGGAGTCGAGACAGAAAGCCAGCTGCAAATTTTAAGTCAGCTTGGGTGCGATGTCGTCCAAGGCTACTTATTGGGTAAACCACAAACATTAGAAAAAACCCTCAGCCTATGGAGTTAACACATTTTGCAACAGCTTATAACTCAAACCATTCTATTAATACCGAAGCCACATATTGATTTGCAAAATGCGAGTCAATATGCGACTTTATATTAGTGAGTAATTGTTTATAAAGTAATGCAAATTAAATATCTGAATAATAACGGTTAAACTGCCACCTTTATCTTGGCGTGACTCTTGCGTTTATCCTATAAGACAAGCTAAAACACAACCTTTAGTGTTTTTTGCTCGCAATACTTTTAGCGCATTTGTTGTATAAACCAACATGAGGTGAATAATGTCAGAGCCCACAGCAATAACAGCATATCCAATCATGCAGCGAAGTACGTTAGACAATTTATTGTCCGATTTAGGTTTTGAAACTTATCAACATTTGCTTAATTTATTTGAACAAGAATTAATTCAATTGCATTTAAATCTGCAAACAGCTGTTGAACAACAACAATACCAAGATATTAATGACGTGACGCATATCCTGAAGAACACTGCGGCATTATATGGAGCAGAACGTTTATCGAAAAGTGCCTGTCTGGTATATCAAATTGAAATCGGGCAAGCGTTTATCCCACAAACCCAGCAGTTAATGGCTATTTTGGTTGAAACGCTCAGCGTATTTAACGTGCATATTCACTCGTTAGTCGAGTAGGGAAGGTCGGTAATGAATATAGACAATAAACCGCTCGTATACGTAGTTGAAGATAGTCTTTCTAGTGGAGCCTTATATTGCAGTCAATTGAAAAAGGCCGGTTTTGATACGCAACATTTTGTCGATGGTTATTCTGCACTCGTGGCGATTAAAGAAAAAATGCCTGCTGTATTGGTTCAAGATGTTTGTTTACCCGACATCAGTGGCTTAGAAGTATTGAAATACGTTAATAATCAAGACACCTCTGCCAAAGTGATCATTATCACGTCAAACAGTTCAATTGATGTTGCCGTTGATGCAATGCGTTTAGGTGGTTACGACTTTATTGAAAAACCGTTTACTTCAGAACGTCTAACCACATCAGTAGGTAATGCTGTTAAGCAACAACATCAAGACATAAAAACCATTGCTGTAGAGCCAGAAGCAACCTCGCTCGAGCGAATGAATTTTATTGGTGAATCATTATCAATGCATACCGTGTTTCGCTTATTAGAAAGTGCCGCACGCAGTAAAGCCAGTGTGTTTGTAACTGGTGAAAGCGGTACAGGTAAAGAGGTGTGTGCCCTTGGTTTACATCAGGCCAGTGCACGCGAGCAAGGTCCTTTTATTGCCATCAACTGTGCGGCTATTCCTGCAGAGCTATTTGAGTCAGAGTTTTTTGGCCATGTTAAAGGCGCATTTAGTGGGGCATTAACGGATCGTAAAGGTGCTGTCGAAGTTGCCAATGGCGGTACGCTATTTTTAGATGAAATTTGTGAAATGCAATTAAATTTGCAAGCAAAATTACTGCGTTTTTTACAAACGGGTACATTTTGCAAGGTGGGCAGTAACGATCTGCAACAAAGTGATGTCCGCATTGTTTGTGCAACGAACCGTAATCCAGCTGAAGAAGTCGGTGAAGGGCGTTTTCGTGAAGATCTGTACTATCGACTCAATGTTATCCCTGTTATGTTGCCGCCATTACGTGAGCGTGGCGATGATATTTTATTGCTAGCAAATCATATTTTGCAGTCTAAAACGGCTGAGAATAACAAACAGTTTACCGACTTTAGTGCTGACGTTAAGCATACCTTTATGCAATACGATTGGCCTGGTAATATTCGTGAACTGCAAAATGTCATCGAAAATATAGTGGTGATCTATGATGGTCAGACAGTTCAGCCGAACATGTTACCAAGCAATTTTGGTCATTCAATCGTCAGCCATTCAAACAGCCATCCTGTAAATAACCATGGTATTCAGCCGAATCAAACAACCACTAATACTACGGCTAAATCATCCACCCATACCATTGCTAGCCAACAACCATCACCGCATAATATTGTTCAGCTTTGGATTGTAGAGAAAAATGCTATTGAAGCGGCTATAGGACAATGCGACGGTAATATTCCACTTGCAGCAGCTTATTTAGGCATTAGCGCATCAACTATTTATCGCAAAATGAAAAGCTGGACCGAAAGTTAGTTATTACTTTCTGAATAGATAAAAGTTACCTTAATTGGTAACTTTTTTTTGCAATTTGAAAAGCACTTCAAATTGTTAGGCTCATCCCCCTAAGTGCGTTGCAAAATGCGAATCGATTTGAGAGTAATGTAAATCAGAACATATAGTAACGAGAAACAACCATCTAACCTACTGTTTTTATACAACTAATATATTATTAATTTTGTGGCCAGCTTCCTGCATTAATCATTGTACTGTCTGAAATGACGCGATAAATGTTAAGGGGTGAACCATGAAACAATCTCTCTGTGTAACGTCAATCTGTTTGTTGCTAGTGAGCATGTCAGTATTTGCTGGCACTAAAGGGCTAGATTTTATTGAAACAGCAGATGGCCGCCAGTCCAGTATGATCCGAGAAATGGTCCAGTGGACTCATTCACGTTTGGTGTTTAAAAAAAGCATTTCACGCGTAGCCATTGGCCAAGATGCCATTATGCAAGTTGAAGTACTCGATAAAAATGAAGTACTAGCACTGGCAAAAAAAGTGGGCCGTACCAGCCTTATTGTTTGGTATACCGACGACACCTCGGAAACGTTTCTATTCAGTGTCACAGAAGACTTGAGTGTGTTAAGACAAGCGCTAAGTGATATTCATCCTAAAATTCGCCTAACATTAGCACCCGATCGAGCAGCTCTGGTACTTAGGGGCCGAGTGCCAACGGTAAAATATAAATTAGCCGCTGAAACTGCCGCTCGTCATTACTTAGATGCAGGTAAAAACCGTATCAGCGATAACAATAGCTTAGTCATGAAATCACCTACCGATTTTTTGGCCGATTTAAGCCCTAATATTCGTCTGCCGTCACAACAACTGCGTCAGTCTAATAGGGGGAAAGTAGGTCA
>NZ_PJAP01000395.1:0-7530 GCF_002836795.1 Shewanella sp. 11B5
TGCTTATGATAGGTGGCTTGAGTCTTACTCACATCACCGTTAAAACGAGGATCTTGTGGGCGATCAAACGAATTAAGGTAAGCCGCTACATCCCAAGCTTGCTGAACCGTTAATTGCACGCTTTTGCCTAAAGGCATATTTTCATAAATAAAGTCAGCTGCAGTATTGACCCTATGCATGCCAGCGCCCCAATTATAGCTTTGAGCTCCCCATAATGGTGGCAATGCAGTAACACCAGCAATCACTTGTCCTTGACCATCTTCACCATGACACACTTGGCAATGTGTTTGATAAACTACCTGGCCGCGTTCTGGAGAATAGGCCAGTTCAGGTTGAGATGTTTTCGGATAGCCGCGCCCAGGAAGCTGGCTTAACGCTGCTATATCCAAATGTTTAGCAATAGCTGCTGGCATTGGGAAATCATCCCGTTTACCACCTTTAACCAACTCCACATCAGACAATTCAGGCACTGGGCCAGCAACCTTGTATTGGTCCATTAATCCGCTCATGCCTAACCAGTAAGAATAGGCCGATATTGCTACTAGCTCAGGAGAGTTTGCAGCCGGAGCTTTACCGTTCATCGAATAGGTAAAACAACCTTGTATGCGCTCTTGAAAAGAGTTTACTTTATCGTTTTTCTTGCGATAAGCAGGATAAGCAAAGTATGCCGCCCATAAAGGCGATGCATTGGCTTGTCGTCCTGAATTCATATGGCAGTTAACACAGTTGAGCTCATTGCCAACATACTTATCTCGCAGTTGTTGGGTGTTAACAAACAATTGATAACCTAAACGAACCTTGTCACCAAAATCCCCCTCAGGAATAGCAGTTAATGGTGCGGGTTGAAGATAAACAGCATCAGCTTTTTTCTCCAGCGCAGGTAATGCAGCTTGGCGATCGGGTAGTGTCGTCGAAGACTCAGACGATTTTACCGCAGTAGGCTTCGCCGGAACTTCGGTCATTAATTCATCGGCCTGTAAAGGCAAGCTAAACAGAGCGCCAATGGTCAATAGCGATAATAATTTCATAGCCATGTCCTTATTTTATATTGGCAAAAAACTGAGATAACCCATCGATTTCGGCAGCCGTTAATTTCAGCGCAATATTGCCCATCATGTTATCAGCATCGCCTGTGCGAGAGCCCTCTTGCCAGGCTAACAATTGAGTTTTAAGGTAACTGGCTTGTTGCCCCGCTAAACGAGGAAACTGCCCGCCCCCCACGGCAGACGGACCATGACAACTTACACACGCTGGAATAGTACGTGACCAATCACCTTGAAAGGCTAATGCTTCGAAAGGATCGCTAATACCAACCTTGTCACCGCGAAATTGGAGCGGAATGTCTGCAACAGGTTGCTGACTAAAATATTGCGCCACCACAGCAATATTGTCACCTTGCACCGTAGCAGCCATTGCCAACATGGTTGGGTTTTGACGTTTACCTGCATGAAATAACGCAAGTTGATTGCTGATGTAGTCGGCAGATAAGCCTGCTAAACGAGGGCCAATAATATCGATACCTTGACCTTGTGCACCGTGGCAAGAAGTACACAGCTGAGCCGCAGCTGGAACCGGCAGTTGTGGGGAAGTTGTTTCTGCAGCTTCTGCTGTCATAACAGTTAACATCGTTATGCCAGCCAATGCAGCGAGCTTGTAAAAGGATGTTTTCATCATCACACCTCTTTAGTCATTCGTGATTGGTTATTGTCATACCACCATAGGCTAAATATATTTAAAAATGAATACGGCAAACGTCGAATATTTAAACAAAAATCCCGTTAATGAAACCATTAACGGGATTTTTTTTGCGTAAACTTTACATTGTGCTACTTCGGACGCACGCCTAATGTATGGCAAATGGCATACGTTAATTCTGCACGATTAAGAGTATAAAAATGGAAATCTTTAACACCTTCACGAGACAATACTTTCACCATATCAATAGCAACGTTGGCACCCACCAACTGACGTGTTGCAGGGTCGTCATCTAAACCTTCAAATTGACGATGTAACCAATGTGGAATAGCGACATTGGTCATGCCAGCAAAACGCTTAGTCTGTTTAAAGTTAGTCACAGGTAATATCCCTGGAATAATCTCAACATCTATACCAGCTGTAACACAGCGGTCGCGAAAACGTAAGTAAGATTCAACATCAAAGAAAAACTGAGTAATGGCGCGGTTAGCACCCGCATCAATCTTTTTCTTTAAGTTTATTAAATCGGCCTGCGCATTACGCGCATCTGGATGCACTTCAGGATACGCCGCTACCGAAATATCAAAGTCGGCCACTGAGCGCAGTAAACGCACTAAATCATTGGCAAAGCGAGTTGGTTTTGGGCTACCGTCAGGTAAATCACCGCGTAATGCCACGATGTCTCTAATACCAGAATTCCAATAATGCTTTGCCAGTTCAACTAATTCTTCATCACTAGCATCAACTAAGGTTAAATGCGGCGCAGCGAGTAGATTGGTTTCTTTCTGGATACGTTCAATCACGCTATGAGTACGGTCACGTACACCAGAATTGGCACCGTATGTTACTGATACAAATTTAGGGTTCAATGGTTCTAAACGACGAATAGAATTCCACAAAATCTCTTCCATTGCTGGCGTTGAAGGCGGGAAAAACTCAAAAGACACATTAATATCATTCAGCTCAGACAAGCTCTGATTTAACGACTGGGCATGTTGTGCATGATGAAAAGCCATAATGTATTCCTTCAACTTCTGTAACACTTAGGAGTCTATACCAATCAACTAAAATGATTAATTCAACTTAAACCATTTAGCCGTTTGGACGTCTATATGTCCATATACTAGTTTAACTACATCTTAAGTCAAGCTAAAAAACTATCAATAAGCAATTTGTAGTAATCACATTAACGCTAGGCCTAAATAGTAGGTTATAGAAAACAGCTTAAATCAGCTTTTTGTTCAACTGCCTGTAGGCTTTTTGTTCATCAGCCTACAGACAATATCATTTGATAATGTTCAAATTGTTTTGATCAAAAGTGTCAGCACGCAGGCGATAAACATGATGATGAGGAATGAGTGCAAATACGGGAGGTGATATGCAGTAAACGTAATGACCCCTCCCCCCCACTTAACAAGTTGCATAATGTTTGGTTTTATTAGCAGTTGCTTTTATTTGCGAACTGGATCGACTTTTATAAAACCTAAATACATAATTTCTGTTTATTGTGCTAAATTTAAAATTCACCGTTCTAAATTTCATCTATCGAGAGGCGACTATGGCGCATCGTTGGCAAATTGCAATTTCTGCTGGTTTATTGGCTGCTGTTTGGGCTGGTCTTGCTGATGTATTTCATCTCGTGACATGGGTAGGCTTTCTCGGCTGCAGTACCTTTTTCGCTCAAACAGAAACTGGTGCTAAAGGCATGATGATGGCGATGATGACCAATCTTTCCGGTGTATTCTGGGGCTGGTTAATTATTGCAGGCAGCAGTGTTCTAGGTTCGCCAATGATCAGCTATGCATTAACAGGCATTGTCACCGCATTTATGTGCTTACAAGCCAGTAATAAAAACTTCGCCTTTATTCCCGGCACCTTTATCGGTTGTTGCATCACTTTTGCCTTAAATGCTGATCTAGCCGCTATCATTCCACCACTTATTATCGGCGCCGTACTCGGTTACAGCATGAGCCTACTCACTGGTCTATTAATAACGTTAACGGATAAAACCACTGAATCATTAAAAGATGACGCGGTAGAAGAAGCCTAAACACAGGCGACTTAGATTGTGTCGCCTTAAGAGTATTCGTTACCTGCGAGCAAATGGCTAAGCAAATGTTCAAATGGTATCTACCAATAATGAATGACAATGTAGTTTAAAGACGCATTAATACCATTTGACTCAGGTGAGCTCTAATTTAAAACTAAAACGAGGCATAAGGTAGTCAAGTTTACGTTTTTGTTGAGCGATTCTTATTTCTACACTTCCTCAAGAAATCTCGTGCAGCTTTCCTATCGAATCCATATCTCGGTATGCCAGAGAAAACCATTCCTGCGCCCATCTGAGGAACAGGATCGCCTATGGCTAACCCCACTGCACAATTAGTCGTACTAATGCCGCTAAAGAAACTTGAATTATTTGAACAAAATAGATAATCCGTACCTATAAGAAGTTCGATTCCGTTGAATAGTATCCTTCCTTTTGTCATGATAATTGTATGTGGTGGCTCAAAAACTAGTTGAAGTAATATTTTCTTATGACCTTCTCGAATTGTTAGTTTTTGACCTACCCATTCTATATCCCATTGCTCTGTTCGATAGATTAATTCATTGTCTTCAATTTGTAATATAGGTACATTAAATTCGTTAAATGCAATGAATTGTAATAATAACTTACCTTCCTCCACACGAAAACCAACTACCGCTAGACCATCTATGACCAACGGAGCAAAAAAAGCGGTTTCAGGGAGATCCTTAAACTGGAAAATACTATTCGCCAAAACTAATTGAACGCTCTTACCGGAGTAATGCAATAAATGATTTTTTGACACACCAGATCTTAAATTAAACGGATTGTTATTTGCTTCAATAACATTTTCTTTTGGCAATAATCCATTCGTCTTTTCTCCATGATGCTGTCTACACAATAATGTAATCTCACTCGCAACATGTCTTTTTACTTCGGCCCATTCAAGCATATGCTCATATTCGTATAACGGCATCCCACATATTACGCAGCCAAAGCCACAACGTTGTCGCACTTCTCTTTTTATTTTTTGGGATATTGGAGGCCTTTGTTCTTTGGTCATAACTCCCCTCACTTAACGTTTTTGTATTTCTCATTGGCTATTGGCCAGACATAGGATGTTATAACAGTTTATTCTTTATGATAGTTGTTCCTGTATAGCACGTCGGTTAATCATTTGTTCTAATTATAACTTTCAGGCTCAATAACATTGAGGCCGTTGAAGAAAATAGCGTGAATCCAGACATGGATGTCTGGTTAGCTTTCGAGGGGAAGGGACGCCCCATCGGAAGCGTTAGCATTTTCACTCTTTATTAATAAAGTGGGCCGAGGCTGGATTAAAACGAAGTTAAAAGCTGAATCAATTTCCGTCGCGACCTTTTCGCTTCTCAGAAAATGTTGCCGGAACGCTGAGGGTTTGCAAAGGGGTACAAGCGCTTTACCCCTTTGCTCTGGTGTGGGCGAAGCGCCACGACGTTAGTGGCCGCAGGTCATAAAGCAATAAGGCCATAAGGACATAAGGACATAAAACGAAATCCCAGCACAAAAACATTCCCGAGATGACATAAAAAAGACCATTGATAATGGTCTTTTTCAACAAAACTACTCTTGTAACAGGTCTTTGCAAATATGCACTAAATCCGACTGCACAGCCGCAGCAGTGACCTCTCGCCCTGCCCCTGGGCCGCGAATAATCAAAGGATTACCTTGATAAAAAGCACTGCGAATAACAAACACATTATCCCCTGGGGTTAAATTCGCATAAGGATGATTATTATCAACCCACTGTAAACCCACTTCAGCCTGTAACTTACCTTCGACTTTATCCAGCGAAGCCACATAACGTAGCACCTTGTTCTGTTCAGCTGCAGCGACATACTGCTGCAACAAATCGTCATCAAGCTCACTAATGCGCGCTAAAAAGTCTTCAAGTGATAACTCAGCTAAGGCTTGAGGCACTAGCGAGTTGAGACTAATATCTTCTAGCTCTACCGCTAAGCCAATCTCACGAGCCAAGATTAACAACTTACGTTGCATATCGCGGCCAGATAAGTCATCGCGAGGATCCGGTTCAGTAATGCCTAAACTGCGAGCATGAAGTACTAATTCTGAGAACGGCTTGCTGCCATCATAATTTTCGAATAACCAACATAACGTGCCCGAAAAAATCCCACCCACGGCTTCAATAGTGTCACCACTATTACGTAAGTCATTTAACGCATGTTGAATAGGCAAACCTGCGCCACAGCTGGCGTTATAACGCCAAAATAAGCGGCGATTACTCAGCTGCTGCTTTAATTCACGATAAAATGGCAATGGCCCTGAACCGGCTAATTTATTGGCACTCACCACATGAATACCACGGGCAAATAGCTCTGGATATTGCAAGGTTAAGGCGGCACTAGCACTAATATCTAAGGCGACAATTTCATCGCATGATAACTGCGCTAATTGATCAAACAGTTGATCATAATCCCATTCAATACCTTGCTGTTGATAATCTTGCTGCCATTGTTCAAGGTTAATTGCGTCGTTAGAAATTAATGCTTTTTTAGAACCGACTAAACCAACGAGCTCAACAGAGGCTTCAAGTTCATGATCTAATGCTGGACTGGCGCGTTTAAACAAATCAATCCACGCCTCACCAATGTTACCCACTCCCAGCAATAACACTCCAATACGCATTCTTGGCCCAGCACAACGACGATGTACTTTTTGGGTCAATAAACTCACTTGAGCTTGCGGCACTAAGGTGACCAAACTTAATGCATCTTGATAAATAGGTTTGGCATCACGACTGAGTAGTCGGGCAAAACTGCGTCTAAAGTGATGAGCATCGGCACTGACTAATGCCACTAGGCCTAAGTCAGTTTGGGCACTCAACTCTTCAATCAAAAATTCGCTGCTGTATTGAGTGAGCAAAGCTTGCACTTGTTTTTGGCTTTCAAGCGTTAACGCCAACTCAAACTTATGTTGTGCTAGCGACCAATAAGCTAACGGCGTGATACCAGCTTTATCCAAAATGGCCAGTAACGGTTCAATATCTGCGTTCATTTTAAAACTAAACAACACCACTTCATTTAAGTTAGTGACCACAGGCGCACTCGCTGATGAACTCAGTGGAGCGATTAAAGTAAAGTCAGTGTGTGAAGCATAACTTGAGCGTACCGCTAAACTCACTTCAGTATTAAACAGTGGCTGTAAGGTACGAGAATGCAATACAGGAGAGCCCAGGCGCGCTAAACGGTCAGCTTCGGCTAAGGACATACTCTTGAGTAATTTCGCATCATTAATTTTGTTAGGGTCGGCATTAAACACCCCTTCAACATCGGTCCAAATGGTTACACGATCAATGTCAGCTAAGCTGGCAATCAAAGTGGCACTAAAATCAGAACCATTGCGACCCAGTAATAAGGTATCGCCGTGGCGATTTGCGCATATAAAACCGGTGATCACTAAACGCTCTTGCGGGTGCAAGGCTAATAAGGCTTGTACCTTGTCACGAGACTCAGCGACTAAAATATTGGGTACGGCGCCTTCATCGGCAACCAAAATAGAGCACGCATCGACATGAGTCGCAGCTACGCCCATTTCTCGTAACAAAGCGGCCATTAAGCGCGCCGACCAACGTTCACCAAAACTCACCACTTGGTTTAATTGGTAATCGTTACGTTGCTCTAAAGATAATAAGCTGACTAACTGAGATTTGTCGGTAGATAAACGTTCGCGTAAATCACGCGCTTGCTCGTTTGACAATAATTGTTCAATTAACGTTTGCTGGTAGCTGATCAGAATTTGCAGCTCTTCTT
>NZ_PJAP01000288.1:0-7515 GCF_002836795.1 Shewanella sp. 11B5
TATTAAGATAAAGGCTTGATCCAGCCAATGGGTTAGGGGATAATCGCCCCGTTCTGACACATAAGCTTTGTATTTTATGATTCAGAAGTCAATGGTGACCCTAGGGTCCCCCCGCAACGATAACTTGTGAACTCGGCCAGGCCTGGAAGGGAGCAACCGCAGCAAGTGACTCGTGTGCCGGGGTGTGGCTCTAGGGGAACCTCCAATATTCCCCGTATGATTTCACCGTATTAATTCAAAACTCAAATCAAAACACATCCATGTTATATGAATGAACTATTCATTAAATGAACATAGCTAATACTGATTTAACATATATTCATTCAATATTCCGTAAAATATCAGCTAATGTTGATTAAATTACTGTTGTTGTTCGGCTGCGAGCTCAGCTTCTTCCTTTAAGCGTTTTTGCAAGTTTGCTTTGAGGAATTGCCTTGAACGTTCAAGTGCTTCACTGATCTCAGTTTTCATCTGTTTTAATTCTTGATAATTTTCGAAAAAATACGTGTCAACTAAATGGCGAATGTACCTGACGGGTAACTGATTCAATGTGACGCAGCATAAATCCGCTAAGTATTCTTCTGGCAATTCTTCCATTAAGCCTTCATCTCGCAGCATTTCCATTAATAGAACTTCATAATAGTTTCGGATCTCTAATTGCATTATTACGCTCCATTGAGACAGTTTAGTTTATCGACATCAGCTTAAATGCCGAGATGGTTGTTTAATTTAGTGGTGCATTATTGTTGGTTTTGTAATGCCTAATACTGTGATGCCCATAATTCATTGGCCGCAACTAACAATTGGCTATGTCGGATTGTTAATTCTTCTTCACTACGACTATAGCCTCCCCCTATTACTGCTGCAAGTGGGATGCCATGCATTTTTGCTATCGATATTACCTGTTTATCTCTAGCGAGAATACCTTGATTCGAAATGGCGAAATATCCAAGGTCATCATGTTGATGAATGTCGACCCCTGCGTCATAGATGATCAGATCTGGCTGATGGATGCGAATCAGGTAAGGTAATATTTGTTGTATATGTTCAAGATATTGTTTGTCGGTACAACCTTTATCCAGAGCAATATCGTGATCAGATTGTTGCTTTCGGGATGGGAAATTTTGCGCACAGTGGATAGAGCAGCTAATGATGTCTGGGTTGCCTTGGGTGAGTGTCGCTGTTCCATCACCTTGATGAACATCACAATCAAAAATAAGTACTTTGTCTGCTCTTCCTGAGTCAATGGCTGATCTCGCTGCGATGACCAAGTCATTAAAAATGCAAAAACCACTGCCAAAATCATAGTGTGCATGATGATAACCACCAGTTAAATGAACCGCGATTCCATGGTCAAGCGCCAATTCAGCGCACAAACGGGTGCCATTTACAGCGTGTAAAGTGCGGGTAACTAACTCTTGGCTCCATGGAAAACCAATACGTCTTCGGGCTTTATGGTCTAAGGCACCATTGATAAATTGCTCGACATATTGCGGGCAATGCACTGTATAGATCGTATCTTTCGATATCGGTGTAGGCGTATGGCGATATCGCTCAAACAATAATTGTTGTTTGAGCGCGTGCTGGTATAAATTGTGATATTTAGTGGTTGGAAAACGATGGGTGCTAGGTAACGCCAGCTGTGAATAGCTGGCGTGGTAAACAAAAGGGATCGATAGAGACATTACAGTTGTTTTATTGCCCAGCCCATAAATTCTTTACGGGTTTTGTCATCGGCTTGTAACCACCAATATTGGAGCATTTGTTCTGCTTGGGCTGGAGTCGGCTTTTGAGCCGTTGCTGCTGGCACAGTTGCGATAACAGGTGCATTCATCGTAGCAGATTCAATATCTGATTTGACTGCTAATGCTTGTATCGGTTGACTGCCGTCACCCGTAGCTGAAGCTGATAAGGTTTCAATATCATGCTGGTTTTTATTGTTAAACAGACTAGTTATAAATGAGTTCTCAGTAAAATTAGTTTGTTCTACATTGTAAGTTACCGCAGCATTATCTTGGCGTTTAATGCTGATTTGTGGTTTTTTTGCGAATGCTTTTGGATTCTTAATGATGTCGCCATCAGCAGGTTGTAATAGATATTGATGATCGCCATCAACCGTTAACGTCACAATTAAAGGCGTTGATTTTACAAAAGATTGACTGTCACTAAAGGAATCATCAATCACATCATGATAACGAACAGCAATTTTATGGACACCATTGGTTAACGCTAAATCTGATTGATGGCTGAACATACTGGTTTCAACTTCTGCACCATCAAGTGCTAGGTACTCAAATGACATTGGAATGGTTAAATTAGCTGCTAATACTGACGATGATGTTAAAAATGCCAAAAGCGCACTTGTGGTAAATAAAGATTTCATTGTTGCTCCTTAACGTGGGTAACTTTGGCGAGGTCGTTCAAAAAGTTGAATACGCTCTTCAATATAACTGGTTGCTTGTTTACACTTTCCTAACCGACGGTGCATAGAAAGAATATCATTTTGCAGTTTTATTTTGTCATCACTATGACAGAATTCAAGAGATGCTTCCATTTGTTGTATTTTTTGCTCTATTTTTTTTGCCCAATTTAAATGTTTATTGAGTTCAGCGTAGAGTTGATGGCTGTTTTGCATCACATTGCTGGCTATCCAACCAAATCCACTGTCTTGTATTGCTTGTTGTTGTTTTTTTGCATATCGGGCACGGTTACTGGCTTTGCGCTGTTGTTCAGATTTAAGATTGATGTGAGTGGTCAGTAATGCTCTGCGTAACGCACTAAATCGGTCTTGAATACGATCGCAACTGAGTTGGATAACATTACCACCCAACTTAAGATAAAGCTGTTTTTCGAGTTGTTTAATGTCTTGACGTAACTGGGTGATACAAGGGCTAAGTTGGGCTCCTTGTTGGGCAAATAGTTGACTGTTAAAACGTTCGATTTCTTGTAAAGACTGCCGTTGTGAAGGCGCTAAATTCTGGTCGTGTATTAATGCGTCTTGTTCAAGTTTCGCGAGCTGTTGTTTTAACATCGAGACCAATTGTTGGGTGTTCATGCCCATGCACTCCACGTAAGATGGACTGCTATCGACAATACCATAATAATGAATATTGGCTTAATAAAAGGTATCCCAAACCGAATTGCACTTCTTGCACCAATTAAGGAACCTGCCATCATGCATATTCCCATCCATAAGCCGAGTATCCATTGCACTTGTCCCATTGATGCAAAGATAATGAGCGCTGTGATATTACTCACCGCTGTCATCACTCGAGCTAATCCACAGCTGTGTAATAGAGGCAGTTTATGCAGCGAGATAGACGATACTGTCCAAAAAGCACCAATTCCTGGCCCTGCAAATCCATCGTATCCGCCCAAAATAAAACCTTGGCTAATCTGCTTGTATTTGGGTGAGCGATATTTTGGAGCGATAGTATTTTTGTCCCCCATCGCTTTGGGGCTAAATAAGGTATAAATCGCAATGCTAATGATCAGTAGTGGTAGTATTTTGTCTAGCCATAGTGGGTCAATTAGAAATACTAAACCACAACCTGCAATAGACCCTACCAGAGTGGCAAAAAAACATGCTTTCCATAATGCAGGGTTAAATAGATGTTGTTTATAAAAAGTATAGCTCGATGTAAGAGAACCAAAACATGCTGCTAACTTATTGGTTCCTAGTGCTAAATGTGGTGGGATCCCAACCGTTAGTAATGCTGGAATAGACAGAAGTCCACCACCGCCAACAATGGCATCAATAAAACCAGCAAGTATACCGATGACCGCTAATATAGCCCAATGGCTAGGGTCTAATAATAAATCCAACTCAATACCTATTCAATAACACGTCTAAAAGGAGGAAGGGCATCAATTAATGATTTGCCATAACGTTTAGTGACCAAACGACGGTCTAAAATGGTCACTCGACCATAATCTTGCTCTTTTCGTAACAGTCGGCCACAACTTTGGACTAATTTACGTGAAGCGTCAGGAATTGTCAGCTGTAAAAAAGGATTACCACCTTTTACTTTTAAGTATTCTGCGTGAGCTTGTTCTACTGGTGAGGTTGGGACGGCAAACGGCAGTTTGGTTATGATTAGGTTTGTTAAGTAATCACCTGGTAAATCAAGCCCCTCAGAAAAACTGCCAGTACCGAAAATGACACTGGGTAGACCGTCATCACAGCGTTTTTTGTGTTGTTCTAATATCTGTTGACGCGGAATAGCGCCTTGAACAAAAAGCTGATCTTTAGGGATTTTACCTTCAACTAGCTCAACCACTTTATCCATTTGCCAATATGAAGCAAACAGCACTAATGTGGCCATTTCACCATCGATGAGTGTCACAATATGTTGTGCTAGTTCGGTGGTGTAATTATCGTCAGTAGGTTCGCACACCATTTGAGGTATAAATAAAGTCGCATTATTTTCGTAATCGAAAGGGGATAATAACGCTAAAAATCGGCTGCCATCATTCATTGACAGTCCTACTTGATGAGCAAAATGGTTGAAGCTGTTTAAGGCTCGAAGCGTTGCGCTGCACAACACCACTCCAGCGGCTTTTTGCCATAACATAGATTCAAGCATAAAACCGACTTCTATAGGTGATGAACAAAATAAATAATCTTGTTGTTTACCAGTAATTAATTCAGCCCAACGTGCCATTGGCGCGCCTTTTTTACTGTCTTCTTTAGCCATCATTTTCCACAACTTATGTAAATTATCTAGCCGTTGTAAAATGAATCCAGTTTCTGATAACAACCCTTCTGACTGGTGTTTAGGCACTTCACCATCTTTTATTGCTTCATTTAATACTGATACCACTTTGTTAAATTGCTTTACCGCTGAACCTGATGCCGTGGCAAGATTTTCTGCCTGTATTAATAATGATTGAGGCAATTGGCCATGTTCAAAACGAAGTCTGGATTCAGGGTTAGCGAATAACTGCGGTTGGGTATCACAAAAATGAGCAACCTGAGTCAGTAAATTGGTTAACTCTGTGGTGTGATCAAGCATTGCTTGTACAGGGGCAATGATATGAGTGGTTTTTAGTTGATTTTGTAACTTAGAACAGGTCTTCGATGCTTTTTCTAACCAATCGCATGCTCCACGAAGTGTGGCTTGAGCACTGGAGAAATCTCTGGCGACAATAGGTAAGTGATGAGCTTCGTCGATAACATAAAACATGTCTTCTGGTTCTGGTAAAATGACGCCGCCGCCAAGTTCTAAATCGGCAAATAGCAGACTGTGGTTAACAATGAGTACATCCCAAGTGTCGACATCTTCACGGGCTTTATGAAACGGGCAATTATGGTGCGCCGATACTTGACGATGACAGCTGTGCTTATCGCAGCAAATTTGCTGCCACAAAAAATCAGGGATAGGGTGCTTTAAGGTATCAATTTCACCATTCCAGCGTTTTTGATGAAAATCTTGATGCAATTTTTGTAATTCGTTAATTTGACTTTGGTCGGGTTTAGTTTGCCACATGGCTATTTGCGAGCTGTCTTGTGCCCCGATCATGGCTTCAAGCTTGGCTAAACATACGTAGCGCTGACGACCTTTTACCAAACCAAATTTAAACTCAATACCTGATTGTTGTAAAAAATGAGGTAGATCTTTATGGAGTAATTGTTCTTGAAGTGCCACGGTTGCAGTAGCAATACAGACTTTCTTTTTACTCGAGATGGCTAAAGGGATTGCACCTAAGATATAAGATAAGGATTTACCAATACCGGTACCTGCTTCAACCACAATGATACGACGGTCTTTGTCATACTCACCCGCTAAGGTTTTGGATATTTCAGCTACCATATAGTTTTGTTCGCGACGAGAACGAAATTGCGGCATAGAGGCTGCAATTTCTTTGTAAATGGTGCGAATTTGACTTTTTATGTTATCCGGTAGCATAGGAAGTATGATTTCTACATAGACTGAATTATGCTGTACATAATAACAGTGAATTAGCATGCCACGAAGTAATAAATCAAATTGAGTAAACTTGTGCAGGAATTCAAACCCGTTGTGAAGCCAACAGATTATCCAATGACTAATACCCATGTGAAGGGACGAGTATTAACTCGCCATGCTATTTATCGGCATGGACAATTAGTCCTTCAGTATTATATCAAAACCGTTGAAGGACCTGTATTAGCTGAACTATATCACAGTGAAGTGATCTGTTTCTGTCGTCAGCAAGATGTGGATCAATTAAGTCAAAAAGTCGGCTTTGCTCTTAAGGCTGAGACAATATCATTGATGAGTTTTGCACATGAACCTATCAGTGCGCTGTATCTTAAATCAAATACTCAATTGAAATTACTTGGTCGTATTGCTAGTGATATCGGTATTACCTTATTTGAAGCCGATATTAGGCCTGAACAACGCTACCTAATTGAACGATTTATCGCCTTAGACATTGAATGCTCAGGAAATTTTCAAGCCAGTAATCCAGCTCCAACTATTCCTTTGTTATCGATTAATCGGGCCAGAAAAATGCCCAGCAACGAACTAGTCGATATTCCATTGAAAATGGCTTCACTGGATTTTGAGTGTAGTTTTACAGGGGAACTTTATTCAGTCGGTTTATATGGTACCGATTATCAATGCGTGTTTATGGTGGGCGAACCGCAAGCACAATGTCATGATTTTATTGTTTGGGTAAAAAATGAGATTGAACTGATACATCATTTAATAGCGTGGTTTAGCGACTATGACCCCGATATTATTATTGGCTGGGCAGTAGTGACCTTTGATTTAGCTTTATTGTTCAAACGCTGTGCTTTACTTAACATTCCATTATTAATTGGTAGAGGCAATACCGAACTGAGTTGGAAAGTGGCTGACAAATATAGGCCTGAAACACTCTCTTTACCTGGGCGCGTGGTGTTGGATGGTATTGATTGGCTTAAAGCGGCATTTTATCAGTTTGATAGTTTTTCGTTAGAGTCTGTATCACGGCAATTATTATCTGAAGGTAAAGCCATTGATCATGTAGAAAATCGTGGCCAAGAAATTACCCATTTATTTGAACAAGATAAAAATGCATTGGCTTTTTATAATATTACAGACTGCCGGCTAGTGTGGGATATTTTTGAAAAAACACAGTTGTTAGATTTTGCTATTGAACGCGCTAAGTTAACGGGTTTGGAGTTTGGCCGAGTGGGTGCATCGATTGCGGCATTTTATCATTTGTATCTGCCTCACTTACATCGAAGTGGTTTTGTAGCACCTGCACAACCCGCTAGCCAAGGCTTAGAAAGCCCTGGTGGATATGTTATGTCTTCTATACCAGGTTATTATAAAGATGTTTTAGTATTAGATTTTAAAAGTCTATATCCGTCGATTATTAGAACATTCCTTATCGATCCTAAAGGCTTAGTTGAGGGGCTTTACGCTAGGGAAGTAAAAGGTGATGCAACGACAGTGGCTGGATATTTAGGTGCTCAATTTAGTCGAAAATCGCCTATTTTACCTGCATTAGTTGCCAGCCTTGCAGAGCAAAGAGAACTGGCCA
>NZ_PJAP01000289.1:0-7468 GCF_002836795.1 Shewanella sp. 11B5
AAGATTGAGCAGCACTGGTTATGCTTTACCGGGTACAGTGTTGGCGATTGGTGTTTTGGTACCGCTGACGTTTATCGACTTTGCAATTAACGATATTTACGATTGGTTTGGCGCCCGAGGCCCAGGTTTATTACTGACTGGCAGTGTTTTCGCATTGATTTTTGCTTTTTGTGTTCGTTTTATTGCAATATCCATCGGCAGTTTAGAAAACAGTTATAAGCGTATTTCCCCTTCTTTAGACATGGCTTGCATTACCCTCGGGCGAACGCCTACTCAGTTACTATGGCGAGTACATTTACCTTTATTGCGCAAAGGGATATTTGCTGGTGCTTTGTTAGTGTTTATTGAAAGTATGAAAGAATTACCCGCAGCGTTATTATTGCGTCCTATAGGATTTGAAAACTTAGCGACTTATGTTTTCCAATTTGTGTCAGATGAAAAACTAGAACATGGCGCATTGGCTGCTATTGTTATTGTGTTAGTTGGGCTTGTTCCCTTGATTTATCTTAATCGCTCATTGGAGCAACAAGGCTAATTATGTCAACCTTAACCATTGAAAATGTGTGTAGTGATTATGACGGTCAAGTGGTGTTGCGCCATTTAGATCTTACCCTGGCGCAAGGTGAAATTGTCGCATTATTAGGCCCCAGCGGTTGCGGCAAGACCACACTACTGCGTGCGATTGCGGGTTTACAAGCCATTAGCCAAGGTAGCATCAGCATCAATGGGCAAACGTTGAGTGGTGATGGTGTGTTTGTTGCGAGTGAGCAGCGTGGTGTTGGAATGATATTTCAAGATTATGCCTTATTTCCGCACTTAACCGTGGCAGACAATATTTTATTTGGGGTTAATGAACTCAATCGTACTGTGCGGTTAGCTCGATTAGAAGAAATGCTCGAGCTGGTTAAATTAACCGGGTTGGCGTCTCGTTACCCACATGAATTATCTGGTGGTCAACAGCAACGAGTGTCGATTGCGCGTGCATTGGCATATCAGCCAGAATTATTATTGTTAGACGAACCGTTTTCTAATATCGATGCGCAAGTCCGTAACGATATGATGTTAGAAATTCGCGCCATATTAAAACAACGTAATGTTAGTGCCGTGTTTGTGACTCACAGTAAAGATGAAGCATTTGTGTTTGCAGATAAACTGGCTTTATTTAAAGATGGCGCCATTATTCAACATGGTAAAGCCGAAACCTTATATAGTGCACCAACTGATCGCTACGTTGCCGATTTTTTAGGGGCGGGTAATTACTTACCTGTTACGGTTACCTCCAGCCATCAAGTGCACTATTCCTTGGGCGATCTTAGCAGCACAGAAGCATTGTCTTTGCCTATTGGCAGCCAAGGGCAATTATTATTGAGACCACAGCAAATTGAATTACATCCTAGCATCAATGGCCGAGGGTGCATTGTAGAAAGGCATTTTCTTGGTACGTTATGCCATTATCAAGTCCAAATTGGCGCTGATATTTTGAATGTTAGTAGCCAATTAACAACATTAATGGCAGGTCAACGAGTGGATATAAATATTACAGCGCATCCACTGGTGATTTTTAATTAACTATCAATGCTGTCATCTTAATCTTAGTTCGGGGCAAAATAAGCTAAATAGCTGGTTAGGTTTTATTTTTTGATCTCTAACTTTAGTGAGCTAGTCAATAATTGCAATGAATGGTCAAGCTGTTATCTGCACGAATATGAGTACAATAGATATTACAAGCTGGCTAAATGTGAGTACACTTCAAGTAATTTACATTTGATTAAGTTAAGCTAATGATCAGCTTAACTGATGAGAGATGTTAATCGTTCTCTAGTCGTATCAAAGCGTTAAATTATCACCGTTTAGGCCGAAATATAGTATTAAGGTGGATGAAGTTAATATGGGTAACCAAGTTATGCCTCGTGAACAGTTAGGGATTTGCGCAGAAGGGAATTTACACAGTGTGTACTTGATGTTTAATGCCAACGACGGTGTTGAAGATCAGTTACGCCCATCTATTGCTAATGTAGCCCAATATATTTATGAACTCACGGATCAATATGCCGACAGTGCTTTTAATGGCTTTGTGGGGATTGGGGCTAATTTTTGGGATACCTTTTATCCAGAA
Organism: Shewanella sp. 11B5; assembly: GCF_002836795.1. NCBI lineage: Bacteria > Pseudomonadati > Pseudomonadota > Gammaproteobacteria > Alteromonadales > Shewanellaceae > Shewanella > Shewanella sp. 11B5. The sequence continues at coordinate 2,117 of NZ_PJAP01000289.1, forward strand.
GCTCGCCCAGCATTATTAAAACCTTTTCCTGCCATGAGTGAAGGTAACCGTGATGCACCAGCAATGGAATATGATTTGTTTATTCATATCCGTTGTGATCGCTATGATATTTTGCACCTCGTCGCCAATGAAATTAACCAAATGTTTGAAGATTTGGTCGAGTTAGTCGATGAAGAACGCGGCTTTCGCTTTATGGACAGCCGTGACTTAACTGGTTTTGTTGATGGTACAGAAAACCCTAAAGGACGCCATCGTCAACAAGTTGCGCTTGTCGGTGATGAAGATGAAGAATTTGTCTCAGGTAGTTATGTTCATGTTCAAAAATACATGCATAACTTAAGTAAGTGGCATCGTTTACCGCTTAAAAAACAAGAAGATATTTTTGGTCGTACCAAAGTTGATGATATTGAGTATGAATCAGAAGATAAACCATTAACCAGCCACACAAAACGAGTTAACTTAAAAGATCCACACGGTAACTCATTAGAAATTTTACGTCAAAGCATGCCATATGGTTCGATTAGAGAACAAGGTTTGATGTTTATTTCAGTATGCCGTACACCTGATCACTTCGAACAAATGCTGCGCAGTATGGTGCACGGTGATGGTCATGGGAATCATGATCATTTGATGTTGTTTACTAAAGCGCTGACAGGGTCGTCTTTCTTTGTGCCATCATTGGATTTTTTAACTCAATTTGACGATGCGTAAAAGCCCGTTTTAGGCAATAAAAAAGCAATGCCATGGCATTGCTTTTTTATTTTAATGAGTTTTTATTCACTATAGTTGAATAAAGATCTAACTGTTTCTAATGTCTCATCAATCGTTTTAATACTTGCTGGACAGATGAAAATTGTGTCATCACCAGCAATAGTACCTAATATCCCTTCTGGTTTGCCTATTGAATCGAGCAAACGGGCGATTAATTGCGCTGCACCTGGGCTAGTTCTGACCACGATCATGGCTTGGTTATGATCAACATCCAGTACTAAATTTTTAACTGGGCTACCTGCAGTAGGTACACCTAGCTCGGCAGGGAGGCAATACACCATCTCTTGCTTAGCATTGCGAGTGCGAACAGCACCAAATTTGCTGAGCATGCGTGATACTTTAGATTGATTAATATTACCGAATCCTTCGGCTTGAAGCGCATTAACAATCTCGCTTTGGCTTCCAAAACGTTCTTCTTTGAGAATCGCTTTAAAAGTTCGTACGAGCTCATCCTGATTTCTTGTCGCTGGCATAGTGATAATTCATCTTATAGTTGTTATTCAAAAATCTAGCACATTTTGAATAGATTGACTTATTAAGTCAAGAAAGAATCAGATTTATTGAATAAAAATTCATTTTGTAGTGGAACTTTAAACTGACACTAATAACTCATCCGGCGACTCATCTGAACCATAAGCTTTAGGATACGGGTAACGATTGTTTTGTCAGCACTAATAGCGTATCACCATTTAAAGACAATAGATTGAGTTTTCCTTTAGAGAAATCAACTTGTTGTACCAATGAAATCGCTTGCATCAGTTCGGCTTCTTGGGTGATTAAACTATCAATGCAGGCTTTCATGGTTGAACCTGATGGCGCAAGTTGAAGCAGATGACCTTGTTGGATGTAACGACCAAAAAATTGATTACAACTATTATTACCTGTTAATTCACCGTTTGGAGCAAACACTAAAGTTGCTGGGCTATTATTAATGGTAGGTGTGTCGAGGACGACTTCTACATGCCAAGTACCAATTAATTGTTCATTTGAGACAATTTGAGTATGGCTTTGACAAGCACTAAGGCCTAAAAATATAACAGTGGCGCCGAGAATATGCTTTATCATGTTGAGAGAGTTCCATATACGAAAAAATTGCCGTTATTCTACTACTTGAGTGTGAATAAGAGCGTAAATAATTCTAATGTTTTGGATTAATGAACATTATTTAACGTATCAAAGAGTCGCAAATGATCAAATTAGTTAAAGTGTTGCATTTCGTCGGTTTAATTATGTTGCTGGTGGGCATCGGCTTATATTGGCAAAGTGATATAGGTCAACAAGTCAGTGGAATGTTGGTCATTGCGTTACTCATTGGCGTGGGAACATTAATTATGTCTCCGCTGCCTGTTGCGCTAGTGATAGAATGGGCTAAGAAACAATCTCCCAATTCAGGGTCAAAGGAATAATCATTGTCATTTATTATCCGTAAGGCGTTATTAACCGATGTTGCTGCTATTGTGCAGCTAGAGCGTGCTCATGTTGATGATGAGTTGTTAGGTTCAAACAGCCAACTTCATGCTCATTCATTTACCAAATCAGAGGTGAGCCAGTTGATAAATCAACATTGGTTTATCGTAGCTGAAGAGCAAGGGGTGATCATTGGGTATGTGATGGCAGCGAAATGGTCATTTTTTTCCGCGCAACCATTGTACCGACATATTATTCAAAAACTTAAGTTTGCCGATTTACAAGGGCAAGCTTTATCGACGACTAACACTTGTCAATATGGACCCGTTTGGATACAAGAATCAAAACGTGGCCAGGGAGTGTTTTCTGCATTGGTTACAGAATTAAAGAAACAAGTAGCGGATACCTTTCCATTTATGGTGACGTATGTTGCCGCTGATAATGCGCGTTCGTTGGCAGCCCATCAACAAAAAGCCGCAATGACAGAGATTGATCAATTCAGTTTCGAGCAACGTGATTATTGTTTGTTGGCTACGACTAATATTACGTAAGTGCCATTTATGGGAGTTGTTAAAGTGATTATTTATGAGGAACGTGATGAGTACTAACTTTGACACACTCTTTTCGCCTTACTTGGATTTAAGGCTGTCTGCATTTGACAATATGAAGCTGATAGCCGCGGTGTTGGCAGACGCAACAGAGTTGTATGAGTGTGTTGAAGCGGATGTACAAAATCCAGATAATCCGCAATTGCAGCAATCGGGGTATTTTGTCCGCTGGCAAGACATGTGGCTATTTTGTGGCGTAACCAATAATTATCAAGCAGGGATTACACTATTTACCGATGTCGAGCGGATTAACTTAGCGTCTATCAGTGTCAAAGTAGTGCCAGTAATGACAATGCAACAAGTGTCGTTTATGTGTATAGAAAGTTCGCATTTCGATCATTGTTAACGGGTTAAATAACCTCGTACTCAACACTACCAGTGCTGCGTTTCTTGCTGCTTAATAGACTTTAAGTGTCTCCAAAATCATTTGATTTTGTCTGAACTTTGCTTATATATTTCATTGGATTAGGCTATTGAACTGGATTATTGAGCTAGATTATTTATCGGGTTCATTAAGCTGCATCAACACGAGTGGCCGTTGTTCGCTGTGATAGCGGCGATACAACTGAATGATGTCTGCTGGTATTGCTGATAAATCATGTTGATCTATAACGATAAAGTGCTGCTGTTGATATAAGTCGATTAACCACGGATGAGCAAACAAGAAGCAATTTTTAGTGATTAATTGAGGCGCTATAAATTTCAATAACTGAGTTGAAAGCTGTTGTCCACGGTAGTCAGGATGAACCAACAATCCATTGATTAATTGATATTGGCCAATAGGTTTAACTCTTATCGCCGCGATTATTTTTTGCTGACTTATATCAACTTCATCAGTTCCATCAATAGTGGATGAGCTAAGATGATGAATAACAGCCACAGACTCTTTCTGAGCTAACCGAGCATAAGGCATATGCTGACGATAGAATAACTTGATTGCAGACCACTGTTTAATGGCTGGCAAGTTAATGGCTGGAATGTTAGTCACAGGGCTGTTTATCGCACTGGCGTTAGTTGCCGTTGACGGCTGGTGGTTTGCTGTTATCTTTGTGTTTAGCCAAGTGGGTTGATACATAACCAGAGCCATTGTTGTGACCAAATGTTGAGATCAAATATTGAGATTGAATTATTGTGTCGCCAATTAGATAAAATAAAACCGCCAGTTGGCGGTTTTATTTTTTATCGTTTTAGCTTAATACAGATACTAGCTTAAGACGATAATTATGCTGGCTGATTATAAACCTGCATCCGCACGAAGTGCTTCAGCTTTATCAGTCGCTTCCCAAGGGAAGATATCACGGCCAAAGTGACCATAAGCAGCAGTTTGCTGATAGATTGGACGCGCCAAATCTAACATTGCCGTTAAGCCGTATGGACGTAATTCGAAGTGTTGACGTACTAATTTAATCAATACTTCTTCCGATACTTTACCGGTACCGAATGTTTCAATACTAATAGACGTTGGCTCTGCAACACCAATAGCATAAGACACTTGTAGTTCACAACGGTCAGCAAGACCAGCAGCAACGATATTTTTAGCAACATAACGTGCAGCATAAGCCGCGCTACGGTCTACTTTTGATGGGTCTTTACCAGAGAAAGCACCACCACCGTGACGAGCCATACCGCCGTAAGTATCTACAATAATCTTACGACCTGTTAAGCCACAGTCACCAACTGGGCCACCAATCACAAAGCGACCAGTAGGGTTGATAAAGTATTTAGTGTCTTTGTTTAACCATTGTGCTGGTAATACCGGCTTGATGATGGTTTCCATTACCGCTTCAATCAGATCAGCTTGTGTCACATCTTCACGATGTTGAGTTGATAATACAATCGCATCGATACCGATGATTTTGCCATCATCATAAGCAAACGTGACTTGGCTTTTAGCATCTGGGCGTAACCAAGGTAGTGTGCCGTCTTTACGGACTTCAGACTGACGCTTAACTAATTTGTGCGCGTAAGTAATCGGTGCAGGCATTAATACGTCGGTTTCATTGCTGGCATAACCAAACATTAGCCCTTGATCACCAGCACCTTGCTCTGCAGGATCTGAACGATCAACACCTTGATTGATGTCTGGTGACTGTTTGCCTATGGCATTAAGTACCGCACATGAATCAGCATCAAAACCCATATCTGAATTGGTATAACCGATTTCGCGTACCGTTTTACGGGTAATTTCTTCTATGTCGACCCAAGCAGAAGTGGTGACTTCACCGCCCACTAATACCATACCGGTTTTGACATACGTTTCGCACGCAACACGAGCTTTTGGATCTTGCTCAAGTATTGCGTCTAATACCGCATCAGAAATCTGATCGGCGATTTTATCTGGATGACCTTCTGAGACAGACTCAGAGGTAAACAAGTGCTTTGCCATAATAGGAAAATCTCGTTGGTTGCATTTGAATATACGTCTAGACGTCTATTTTAGTCGAAATCTAATCTGATAACACCCCTTTATACGAATTTAACTGGAGAATTGTGCAGTGGTGCATGAATATTTTTTATTCACAAGGAGTGTGTTTAGCGGTGAGGCTAATTAACATTATGATTAAAA
>NZ_PJAP01000290.1:0-7462 GCF_002836795.1 Shewanella sp. 11B5
AGGTCATTGGTTTAAGCACCGACATTGAAGGTGAATATCTGTTCTGGGACCAAGATTATATCAAGTTGAACAATGGTCTTACAACTGCATTACCAGAGTCACATAATGTGATCACTCAGTTCAGTGATGATGAACGTCGTTACATCGTTTATGCAACTGGCCCTATAGAATCTGGTGCGTATTACTTTGGTAATAGAGACCAAAAGGCACTTTACCCTATAGCTTACCGTTACAGCCAATTGCCACCAGAAGTGTTATCTCAACCGCAAACAGTCCATTATAATGCTCGTGATGGTTTAGCCATTGAAGCCTTCCTCACCACTCCAAAAGACATTGTCGCCAAAAACTTACCGACCATAATTTTCCCCCATGGCGGACCTATTAGTTATGACTCAACCACGTTTGATTATTGGGCGCAGTTTTTAGCTAATCGTGGTTATGCTGTGCTACAAATGAACTTTCGCGGCTCGTCAGGCTATGGATTCAATTTCATGAATTCGGGTCTTAAAAACTGGGGCTTAGAAATGCAAACCGACATTGAGGATGGTACTCACTGGCTTATCGAACAAGGTATTAGCGATCCAAAACGCGTGTGTATTGTCGGTGCGAGTTATGGCGGTTATGCCGCATTAATGGGCGTAGCTATCACCCCAAATCTGTATCAATGTGCCATTAGTGTTGCGGGCGTGACAGACCTTGAATATTTAGTTAAATCATCGCGTCGGTACGACAACAGTAAAATTGTTAAAAAACAAATTGGTGATGATTACGACGATTTATATCAGCGCTCACCTATTAGCAAAGTGGCTAATATTAACGTGTCGGTGTTATTAATCCACGGCACTAAAGATCGCGTGGTGCGAGTACAACACAGTGAAGAAATGTATGATGCGCTTAAGGATTTACATAAACCCGTAAAGTATATCGAACTGGAAAATGGCGATCATTACTTAAGTAGTAATGAACATCGTCTTACAACATTCATTGCTATAGAACACTTCTTAGCGACCAATCTTGGGGTAAAATAACCTCAAATAGCCCAAGTCGTCACACATGAGAATACTATGACTCAAGAATTGATTATCACCGACATTGAAGTTGGCAACGGTAAAGCTGCAGTTAAAGGCGCGCTAATTACCACTCGTTATAGCGGTCGATTAGCCGACGGGAGCCAGTTTGATGCTTCTGATGCATTTCAGTGTGTCATTGGTACCGGCAGAGTCATTAAAGGCTGGGATCAGGGAATTATTGGCATGAATGTAGGTGGCAAGCGTCAGCTATCTGTCCCGGCTCATTTAGCCTATGGAGAACGCCAGATTGGTGAGCGTATTCCAGCACACTCAGATTTATTTTTTGATATTGAATTACTTGAAGTACTCACTCGAGACGACTAAAGCCACTAGATGGCGAAAACCTAATCGACACCAACAAAAAACGCGACCTCATAATGAGGTCGCGTTTTTGTTTATTAGCTTTGCTAGTAGCAGTAATTCGTCACGCGATTAAGCGTAAGAATGCTCGCCATGCTCATGCTCTGTCACGTCACGAACACCAGTCAATTCCGTTGGGAACATATCTAACAATTGCTTCTCAATACCATCTTTTAAGGTGATATCAACTTGCGAGCAACCGTTACACCCACCGCCAAACTGCAATACTGCAACACCAGCTTCGGTAATTTCTACCAGCATGATGTTACCGCCGTGGCTAGCAAGTTGTGGATTAATCTCTGACTGAATAATATATTCAATACGTTCAACTAATGGCGCATCTCCAGACACTTTGCGCATTTTTGCGTTAGGTGCTTTTAATGTTAGTTGCGAACCAAGCTGGTCGGTTACAAAGTCAATGCTGGCATCATCTAAAAATGGTGCGCTCTTTTCATCGACCATAGCACTAAAGCCATTAAATGGAAGTTCTACATCATCAGCTTCAGCGGCATCAGGTGGACAATAAGACACACCACACTCTGCTTGTGCAGTACCTGGGCTGATAACAAACACACGAATGTGCGTACCTTCCGGCTGGTCGGCCAACAATTTGACGAAATGGGCCTGAGCTGTATCGGTAATGGTGATCATAAAAACCTGCTCCGTCAGGGAATACCTGAGTAAATTAGTAAGAATTAGACATATGATACTCTGTGTTGCATTGGCTTTGTAGTGTCCGTGGGATTTGATCTCGAAAAAATGATCCAGTTCAACTTTTTTTAACCCTAAAAAAACGGCAATGCCCCACATACCATGGGCTACAAGAAATATTAATCAATTGTTTTTATTTACAAAAAATCTTGTTATTACTCAAATTGAATTAATCTAACCTAAACCTAGGTTAATCTACCCTTAAAAAGATTTAATCTAACAATCCCGGCGCTTCAGCACGCGCAAGGCACCAAGTCTGCACATGGATAAACTGTAGACTAAATAAACCTGCAATTTCATCTACGGTTGTTCCAGTCGTGACCACATCATCAATCAACGCAACACGCTGATATGTCATGTTTGGTTGTAATGCAAATGCACCATGGCAGTTTTTACGCCTCTGCATACCCGCTAGTCCCGTTTGTGGCAAAGTATCAACAATTCGAATTAAGCAACGATCATCTAGAGGAATATTCGTTAAAAGGCTTAACTCTTTAGCAATGAGCCAAGCTTGATTAAAACCTCGCTGACGTAAACGATTTGGATGTAATGGAACGGGGATTAACACTTGTGGACGCCTAATAATGCCGTGCTTAATTAATAATGCGACTCGACAGGCTAATTGCTGAGTTATCGCGTTAAGCGGTGCACATTGCTGTTGGTATTTAATGGCGGCAATAACAGGTCCCAGTCCTTGATGATAACTACAAGGTGCAACCACATAATTGGGCTCTTGTTTCAAACACTTTCCACAATAAGCCTGCAGCAGAGCTATTTCGCGACCACAACCTAAGCACACTTCATGCTGATACAAACTCGCCGCTAAACACACTTGGCAAACACCTGTGAGGACTTGATCAGGAAACAATTGCTGATAACCCGTTTGATCTATCCTTTGCTGGCACAGCAAGCAACGGTTGGGTAAACTGCCTAGTAAAATCACCCTAGCATGCTGAATGTGCTTGAGGCATAAGCCTAGTATGTGGGTGATGTCGATTGAAATATTGATTGGCGGCATTGGCTATTCATTCCATTAAATAGACTCAAAAGAGGTGTTAACCGTGAGTTTTCCTGCATTGCATATTGATACCGTTGGCTCACAAGGCCAAGACATAGTGCTATTACACGGTTGGGGGGTGAATAACCAAGTCTTTAGTCCATTAAAAAACGCATTGCACCAGTATAGAGTGCATTATGTGGATTTGCCGGGTTTTGGGTTAAGTCCTAATATCGACGGAGGAATAACGCAATGGTCACAAGCACTTGCAGAGCAACTTCCACAGCAGGCGATTTGGATTGGTTGGTCGCTAGGTGGGTTAATCGCTAGCCAAATTGCCATCGATTACCCAGAGTCAGTGGCTGCATTAGTCACTATTGCCTCATCCCCATGTTTTATGGCCCGCGAAAGTGTTATGACTAGTGGAATAGATGATATCAGCCCCGCCTGGCCTGGTATTCAGCCTGATGTATTGGCACAATTTTCAAGCCAATTAAGTCGCGATTTGTCTCGTACTGTTGAACGATTTCTGGCGATTCAAGCCATGGGAAGTGATAACCCCAAAGCTGACATCCAACAAATAAAAAGCTTAGTGTTAAGCAAGCCATTGCCGACACAACAAGGTTTATCCCAAGGATTGGATATGTTAGCGCAGGTGGATTTACGTGCCACGATCACTCAAATACAGCGGCCATGGTTACGAATTTGGGGAAAGTTAGATAGTTTGGTGCCGAGAAAGATTATCTCGTCATTACCAAGCAGTGACAACATTGAAGATGTGCTGCTCCATAAAGCATCCCATGCGCCGTTTATTTCGCATCCTGATGCATTTTTAGACCATTTATTACCGTGGATCACAAAATACCGCTAAAAATATCTTAATAGCACTTTAGCCTTAGCCAAATGTTGTCTATAATTTGGTCAAGGCGTCGTATTGACAAGGTCAACATGATAATTACCACTCATTATCCACAAATACCGTTAGCAACTTCAAATGTTGCGACGGATCTTGCGCGAGTGGACAATCAACAAAAACCGCCGATTATCCCGCCACAAGAACCGACAAAAGAGCATGCAGAACGTCCATTAAATCAACAAAATGAACGTGCTACGCCTTACACTGTCGCAGAGAAAAAACAGCAGCAAGAGCAAGCTAAACGACAACAGCAAAGTGCCACTCAACAAGCGGTAGAGTCTAAAGCAATTGCTTCGCCAGTCATTCGGCCTCAAGTCATTAGAATCATGGCGAGCCAAACCCCGGCGCTGCAACGTAAAGATATTCAACTAAAAACACAATCTACAAACGCTAAAACAACACCTGAACCTCGTCAACGCCAAGCGCTAGACACTGGTGTATCCAAAGCTAGCTACCAACAATTTGGTCAACGGATTGGTCAATTTTATCAACAGCAATCCGCTCCAAATAATGAGTCTCAACTAAAAATATTAGCGTGATACTTCCGTGGTAGCCATATCAGACAGTGTCGGTTTTGCCTCTGAATTAGCCGTACGGTACAACATTTTGTTGTATGCTAAACTGCCCCATAATGCCCAGCCTAATGCAGCTTCTGCTTGAGGTTCATTCAACGTTGTCGGAGTCAGTTTTTCAGTAACAAAATCATAAGTAACACTTTCAGGAGGTAATTCAGGTTGTAAAATAGTCATTTTATCTCCCTCCAGTAAACCGAAGTTTTTGTCATACTGCATCATCGCTCGACCCGGCCATGAGTCTGGCATTTTAGTTAAATCACGGCCTAGCATTGGATAACTATCCGAAATACCCAGCAACGAAATTAACGTCGGTGACATATCAATTTGGCTCACAACACGTGGATCGCGCTTCGCATCAATCCCGTCACCTAAAATAAGCCCAGGAATACGGAAACGAGACACTGGTACTAGTGCAGCACCACCCACTCGACTGTCATGATCTGCAACAATCAGGAATAAGGTATCTTTCCAGTAATCTGATTTTTTAGCTTTTTTGAAAAACTCACCCACTGCATAATCGGCATATTTCACCGCGTTATGCATGGTGTATTGTGGTTGTTCATACAACTCAATACGGTCATCAGGGAACTCATATGGGTCATGATTACTTGAGCTAAACACTAAGCTAAAGAATGGTTTACCCTCTTTGTGCATCCGCGAAAACTCTTCGTCGGCTCTAAACAACAAATCCTCATCAGACACCCCCCAAGACGCCACAAACGCTGGGTCTTTATAGTCACCTTGATCAACAATATCAGTAAAACCATTGCCTAAAAAGAAGCTGCGCATATTATCAAAATGGCTTTCACCACCATAAATGAACTGCGTGGTATAGCCATGTTGCTTCAATAAATCAGCGATGGTAAAAAAGCCTGTTTGACTCTTACCGAGTTTCACAACTGCACGTGCTGGCGTAGGTGTAAAACCGGTTGTCACCGCTTCTATACCTCTTACTGAACGTGTACCAGTAGCGTATAAATTTTCAAAAAACCACCCTTGTTGAGAAAGCTCATCAATATTAGGCGTTAACGGTAAGCCACCTAAACTTCCCACAAAACGTGCACCTAAGCTTTCTTGTAAAATGATCACAAGGTTCTTTGGTTTACCGGTATAGCTGGCTTGATTAAATGACAACGTCGGTATGGTCGATGAGGTAAATGCACTCAGTGGTCGGCCACTTTCACGGCGCACAATGTCGATCACTTTTTCGTCGGCTAACTTGCCATACACTTTCGATGCATCTTCTTCGTTACTCATTTGCTTAATTGCAAAAATTAATGAGAAAGAGGAATTCAACACTAAAGAATTAACTAAAGGATCGTCTGAAAATGCCACCAATGAAGGATTAAGAGGTCGATGCCCCAATGATGACCGCGCACCTAGCACCGTAATAGCAATGACGATAACCGCAAGCACTGGACGCCAATACCATTTAGGAAAACGAATATATTGCGTTAATTTTCCACTTAACCACCAGCCACCCCATAAGGTACCCACGGTGATCAGCGCCGATAAAATAAGCTCGCCTTTACGCCCTGCCCATAACATCGATAACACTTCTTTTGGATAAACCAGATATTCAACATATAAACGGTTAGGTCTAAAACCATATTCAGCAATAAACGACGGCGATGATGCCTCAAGAAAAACTACCACCCACAAACCTAGTGTGAGCCATACGCGTAATATCATCAGCCAAACACGGCCAACTAAATGCTCACCAGCAAATACCACGGTTCCGAGTGCTGCAATACCCCACAGCCAACATAAAGAGGCAAAATCGACCCGTAAACCTTGCAGTAAAATGTAGCCCCAACCTTGGGCATCGGATACCCGTTCAGCTTGCCATAAAGACAAGCCAATACGGCTCAAACTCATTATAAGAAGAGAGATAACACTAAATATAACAATTGCTTGAAATAAATTATTCGAAGTCTTTTTTGTACTAAACTCACTTGAATTGGTACCAAGACTAAAGAAATTTACAGCCATTTATTGCTCCAAAATTATTATTATTTTTAGGCTTCATGTGCAATTAAATTCGCAACAAGCTATCCCAAATGTAATAACATTATTACTGGGTAATAGACTAGTATGCTTATCTTAAGGGCAACTTAAGCTTATCGTGTTACTGAAAATCTTGTTTACTCAGCGATTTAAAACAGGATTTTTTGCAAAATTTTCAATATCTTTATCGTAACTGAACGACTAAAAGACACAGTAACAAAAACCATCTGAGCCTAAGACCTTAGCAAGGGCATTAAGTTCAGGGCGTAATAACATATATTAACATCTTATTTACAGTCAGTTAAATTCTGTTTTTTTGAAGATTTTTTGCATAGATTTACACCATTGCCGCATGACCATTCGGAATCAACACAGCAAACATAATTTTGTCATCCGAAACTAATTCAAAGCTAAACTCAAATCCATTCACTTTGGCAATGTTTTCAACAATGGCCAACCCCAATCCATGCCTCTCGCTGTTTGAACGCGATTGCTCCGCCTGGAATAATGGTAGAGTAAGCCTCTCTAAATCATTCGCGTTGATACTGGTGACTAATTGATTTTCAATGCTGAATCTTAAGCCTTTATTATCAGCAACTAACCTTATTTTAATCGATGACTTCGGCGGACTGTAATACAGTGCATTATCAAATAAATTGGTCAAAATGAGATGCAAAGAAAACTCATCGGCAAGGCAGCTTGGATCCAAAACACTATTTTCAATATTCAAACGAGAGTGAATAGTCGAATACTTAAATGCTAACTCATTAATAACCTGATCCATCACGGTTTTGATATTGATATGTTGGCGATGCAGATTAATATT
>NZ_PJAP01000291.1:0-7453 GCF_002836795.1 Shewanella sp. 11B5
TTGCTAACAAAATAGCAATAATCACGTCGGTAACATTACTCTACCGATTAAATATGGTTCAATTTTATCGATAAAACCAGTTTTTTGACAATGGAAATTTCAATAATAAAAAAATCTTTGTTTTTTATTTTATTGGCTTAAGCTAAAACTGAATGATTTTTAGCTTAAGCCATCTATATGCCTAACTTGAATGACGAGAAAATGACACATTGTCAATCAAGCGCGCTTTACCGAGATACGCTGCCCCAATAACCACTAGCTCACTGTCTGCTGCTGTGACTTGACGCAATGTATTGGCATTTCTCACTTCGAGATAATCAGGAGTAAAACCAGCTGTTATCAGTAGTTTTTTGGCTGTGGTGATAGCTTGTTGTGTTGCTTCACCGCGTTGAATCGCGTTAACAATACTGTCTAATGCTTGTTTTAATGTTGCTGCTGAGTGCTTTTCTTCAATGGTTAAATAGCCATTACGAGAGCTCATCGCAAGACCCGATTGTTCTCGGATAGTTTCCACCCCTATTACATCAATCGGCATCGATAAATCTTCAACCATGGTTTTGATAATCATCAATTGTTGAAAATCTTTACGGCCAAATAAGGCAATATCAGGTTGAACAATATTAAACAGTTTGGCGACTATGGTGGCCACACCACGAAAATGACCTGGACGACTTGCACCGCATAATTCATCGCCAATTTCAGGTACTTCAATGTAGGTTTGTTGCGCCAAGCCTTTGGGATAAATGATTTCTGGTGTTGGAGTGAAGAGTATTTCTGTTCCGGCAGCCATCAGCTTGTCACTATCTTGTTCTAGTGTACGTGGGTAACCGTCTAAGTCTTCATTAGCGCTAAATTGCATTGGATTAACAAAAATAGATACCACCACATGGTCTGCGCGCTTTTTAGCTTCATTCACTAAGGTGATGTGACCTTGGTGTAAATTACCCATAGTCGGCACAAAAGCAACCGTTTCGCCTTTGCTGCGCCAAGTCTTAACATGTTCGCGAATGGTTGAGATAGCGGAGGTGGTTATCATTTTCTGTTCGAACCTTAATAAAAACAATGTAGTCATTGATATAGATTTATTGATTAGCCTCAACCCTGGTAAGAGCTAGGGTAATCGATAACAACGGGTTTATTTTACATCTGCAAATCAAACTTGCCGTGTGTTGCTAACTAGGTGCATCGACTTATCAATTGTCGATAGAGTGTAAGTCAATGCAGCGTAGATAGCAGGGCAAAAGATTGTAATAAACCTTTATTATCAGAATTATATACTAATTAAAGGTATGTTCTTCAGCAGGGAATGTGCCGTTAGCAACTTCATCAATATAGGCTCTGATAGCCGAGCGAATTTCGCCGGTTTGTTTGAGGTAGTTTTTTGAAAAACGGGGAATGTAGCCACTCGAAATGCCTAACACATCATGCATAACAAGTATTTGACCATCGGTGTCAGCACCCGCGCCGATCCCAATAACTGGAATGGTTAGTGCTTCAGTAATGGCTTTAGCCAGTGGGGCTGGAATACACTCAACCACTAATAATTGCGCACCAGCAGCTTGCAATGCTTTAGCTTCATCTAGAATGCGTTGCGCGTTATCAGCATCGCGACCTTGCACTTTAAATCCGCCAAAAACGTTCACCGACTGTGGTGTTAATCCTAGGTGAGCACAAACTGGAATACCACGTTCGGTTAACATTTTTACGCTTTCAAGTAACCAATGTCCGCCTTCTAATTTGACCATGCTGGCACCTGCCTGCATTAATATTGCCGCGTTATTCATGGTTTGCTCTGGGGTGCTATAACTCATAAACGGCATGTCTGCGATGAGTAATGCGCGCGCAACACCACGTTTAACACAAGCAGTATGGTAAGCTATATCGGCAATGGTTACTGGTAGGGTATCGTTATGGCCTTGAAGCACCATACCGAGTGAATCACCCACTAAAAGTACATCCACACCTTCACTGTCAAATGCGCCGGCAAAACTAGCGTCATAAGCCGTTAATGCGGTGAACTTTTTACCTTCTTGTTTGAACTTGATCAGGGTCGAACTGGTGACTTTTGACATAGTAGACTCTTAAAACAATATTGAAATACTAAAAGCTGAGCTTAATGTTCTGTCTGTTAAGATCAACTTTAATCGATAAGCTTTTGCAATTCATCACGCATTGCCACTCTAATAAGGCTTTCAAGGCTTGTATTACAGGGTAATATTAGCGCTGGTGCAATGTCTGCTAATGGAACTAACACAAAACTGCGTTGCTTCATGCCGTAATGAGGCACACAAAGACGAGATTCGTTGATGTGTTGTTGACCATAGAGTAACAAATCTAAATCTAAGGTACGAGGTCCCCAATGTTCAAGCCGTACACGCCCTTGTTGTTGCTCAATCTCTTGTAAAGCATCGAGTAACTCAATGGGCTTTAGCGAGGTTTGAAACCCCGCGACAGCATTGACATAATCTGGCTGAATAACATCACCCATGGGCTTGGAACCATAATAAGCTGACACTGTAAAAGTGTTGTTTATTGCCAATGCTTTTAGCGCCAATACCGCAACATCGAGTTGTTGTATTGGTTCGGCTAAATTAGCGCCTATGGCGACATAAACTTGGACCGCCATGATTGTTATTCTTCCGCAGGCTTGGCTGCTGGTTTACGGCGACGTTTACGCTGTGGTGCATTTCTGTTGCGACTATTACTGCCTTTGATGCTTTTAGCGATATCGCTACGGTCAGTTTCATCGGCTTCTACAAATGCCTTCCACCACTCAGCTATCTTGGCAATATTACCCATTTCAACTTCACCGCGCAGTAGCAGTAAATCATAAGCTGCTCTGAACTTAGGATGCTCTAGCAGTTTAAATGCTCGAGTGCCTTGACCACGTTCTAATCGTAACTGCAATTGCCAAATGTCGCGTGCAGGAGTGCTGAATCGGCGTGGTAAACTAATTGTTAGGCACTGTTTTTCAAGCACATCACCCATTGCAGCAACATATGCATCGTAATGAGTTAAGCCGCTTTCAATGGCAATATCATCAGCTCGTTGCTTAACGGGATACCATAAGATTGCCGCAAAGAAAAATGCCGGAGTCACGGTTTTATCTTCGCTAACACGAATATCGGTATTACGCATAACGACTTGCAGCATTTTAGCGGCATGCCCTTTAGGCGACTCTTCAATTAATGCACCCACTTGTGGGAACAAGGGCGCGAATAAACCAAAACGTTGCATCATGTGGTAATTGGCTTCTGCCTTACCAGCAAAAAACAGTTTTAATACTTCTTCATACATGCGCGCAGCAGGAATATCGGCTAGCAATGGAGCAAGGGCTTTGATGGGATCCGCTGTCACTGCATCGATTTGCATATCAAGTTTCGTTGCAAAACGAACTGCACGAAGCATACGCACTGGATCTTCACGGTAACGCGTATCTGGATCGCCAATAAGCTTAATCGTTCTAGCATTGAGATCGTTTATTCCACCACCATAGCTGCGAATAGAGTAATCACTGATGTCGTAGTAGAGCGCGTTAATGGTGAAGTCACGGCGTTCAGCATCTTCATCAATCTCACCGTAGACGTTATCGCGTAATAGACGACCTTCAGCGTTGGATTTGGACACTTTATCATTGCTTTCACTGTGGTGACCGCGGAAAGTGGCAACCTCAATGACATCACGACCAAACACGATATGCGCCAGTCTAAAACGACGGCCGACTAGGCGACAATTGCGAAATAACTTTTTAATGTCATCTGGGGTGGCATTGGTAACAACGTCAAAATCTTTCGGTTCAAGACCTAATAGAATGTCACGTACTCCACCGCCGACTAAATAAGCTTTGTAGCCTGATTTATTAAGGCGATAAAGGACTTTTAGTGCATTTTCACTAATTTGACGACGTGAAATTGAGTGACCATCTCTGGAGATAATATCCAGACGTAAGCCATCTTCTTGAATCGGTTCTTCAAGGACTGGAGCTACTTTGTTGTTTTCAAATAGCTGTTTACAGAATTGGCTAATACGGCGAAAAATAATACACCTCGGAATGCTATAATAATTTGATTAAAAATCTGGCGGGTATAATACATTAAATGTGACTGAATGAGTATACGTGCAGTTGCGCTAAAAAGGGCTTAATGCAATAACTTATGTCGGTTAATGACGATACCTAGTCGTTTATTGTCGATAAGACAATTTCTTTTTGTGCTGGAATCGTGCTTAGGTCAAATTGTTCAACAGCCTGTTTTAGCATCACCTCTACTGAATCTACATCGACAGCTTTTTGGCCTAAAAAGGTAAGGGCGGCATTAATACTGGCTTGAGGGTGAATGACATCGATAGCTGGAGCATAATTTTGCTTGGATAATTTAAAGCCTTTCTCGGCACAAACTAACGGCAAATGTAGCCAATCAGGAGGCGTAAATTCCAATTGGGTAAACAAACTTATTTGTCGGCAACTGGCTTCAAGTAAATCACAACCTCTGACCACTTCAGTTATGCCTTGATACGCATCGTCGAGTACAACGGCGAGTTGGTAAGCATACAAACCATCACTGCGTTTAATAATAAAGTCTTCTTCGGCGAAAGCTTTATCAACCACCACCGGGCCTTGAAGTTTATCAACAAAATGATCAACTTTAACGTGATTACGAATTCGAATTGCACCGTGTGTCAGTCTAGGCTGAAGTCGGCCACAACGGCCGTCATACACGCCGCCACTGGTTTGGATTATTTTACGTGTGCATTGGCAATAATAAGCAAGATCACTGGCGATAAACGCTTCAATTTGCTCTTGATAAACCTGATATCGTTGCTGTTGAAATAGTACGGTTCCATGCCAATGTAAGCCGTAGGCATCGAGTGTTCTAAGGATATTATCGCTTGCACCGGGGACTTCGCGTGGCGGGTCGATATCTTCTATGCGGACAAGCCATTGGCCTTGCTGACTGTGCGCGCGAAGATAACTGCCTAATGCTGCAACGAGTGAGCCAAAATGCAGTGAACCTGATGGTGAGGGCGCAAAACGTCCGATATAGGATGGGGGAATCATGTTATAGCGTTGTTTGTCGTTAACATCGTATTGTTATTATCGTCAGTTAATGTGACAACACAATAGCCTTGTTAATTTGTTAGTGGGTAAATAAAGTAAAATAAAAAGGGCGAGATAATCTCGCCCTAATCAATAACGGGTTAACCCGCCATTTGTTTTTCTTTTATTTCAGCTAACGTTTTACAATCGATACATTGATCGGCTGTAGGGCGAGCTTCAAGTCGACGGATACCAATTTCTACACCACATGAGAAGCAGAAACCAAAATCATCTTCTTTGATCAACTGTAAAGTCTTTTCAATCTTTTTGATCAATTTACGTTCTCTGTCACGAGCGCGTAATTCTAAGCTGAATTCTTCTTCTTGTGCTGCACGGTCGACAGGATCAGGAAAGTTTGCAGCTTCATCTTGCATGTGAGTTAACGTACGGTCGACTTCTTCACGCAATTGGTTACGCCATGCTTCGAGGATCAATGTAAAGTGACCACGTTGCTTGGTATTCATATACTCTTCACCAGCCGATTCCTGGTAAGGATCTACTCCAGCGATAGCGAGTACGCCAAGTTTTTTCGTGCCTTGAGGCATAACGCATCTCCTGTAATCATTTGCGTTTTAAGGACGTCTTAAATTTATGGCCGCTATCTATACCAGAAACTCTATAGCGTGGCAAATTTTTTACCTGTTATTTAATTTTTATTTTGATCTACAGCATGACTTTACAAGCTGAAGTGATCAGGCTTCCCTGTGGCGAAAGCGCTGTTTTATAAGCTAGCACTTCAACGCCATTTGCTACGGCTTGTTCAAGTAAGTCTGCGTAATGTGGATCTATGTGTCGCGCGGGTTTAACACTCGTGATGCCACTGTGCTGCACTACAAATAATAAAACCGCGCGATGGCCTAATTCCACCATGTGGATTAATTCTCGCAGATGCTTCTGTCCACGCGTGGTTACAGCATCTGGGAAGTAACCTATTTGATCTTCTAGCAAAGTGCAGCTCTTCACTTCAATATAGCACTCAGGTCGGTTTTGGCTAGTGAGCAAGATATCGATGCGGCTATTTTCACTGCCGTACTTCACTTCACGTTTTAAATGCTCGTAACCTAACAGTTCGGTAATCACTTGCCGATTAATCGCTTCTTCTGCAAGAGCATTGGCTCGTCCGGTATTAATCCCGATATAATGCTGCTGATCTGTCTGCATTAGTTCCCATGTGTGGGCATATTTTCGTTTTGGATTGTCGGAGGTGGAAAACCACACCTTTTCACCAGGGAATAAGCAATTTTTCATTGAACCAGTATTTGGGCAATGAATAGTGATTTCTTGCCCGTTAGGTAGCATGATATCGGCAAGAAATCGTTTGTATCGTTTAATTAATACACCGGACTCTAATTCGGGAGTAAATTTCATCGATGACTCATCTAATGAGTTGATTTACAACAATGCTAACAAACTTTAGCTTGGTTTATCGATTATGTTTTGTCTACACTACTGCCATTAGCTCGTGATTAAGCTCGAGCATTGGTGTTATTTGGCTTACTACAAGGGATTATTATGAATATTATGACCGTTACGCTCACCACCGAAGCCCCTGCAGAACATTGGGGTAAAGCTGATGTGACTTACCAAGGTACTAAGGCAACAATCCATCTATCGGGTAGCGATGAACTGCGTCAAGTACAGATGGCGGCAAGAAAAATCCGCAATCAAGGCATTAATTATGTACAGCTGGACGGCGGCTTATGGACCCTGAATTCACAGTGGGCATTTGCACAAGGTTTTGCCACGGCTAAAGCAGGATACCAAGTGGATTGGTGTGGTAGTGACGCCGATAAAGAGACGTTGAATCAACGTGCTGTAGCGGCCCAGTTTGCTCGTAAATTGATTAATGATACTCCTGAAGATTTATCGCCATTATCGTTAGCTAATCAAGCGGCGTCTTGGTTAAAAAATATTGGTGGTGACCATGTCAGTTTTAACATTATTGAAGGCCATGAATTATTAGAAAAAAAATGGGTCGGAATTCATGCTGTTGGTCGTGGTAGTGAACGTCCTCCTGCATTGTTAGAGCTTGATTTTAATCCGTTAGGTGCGGATGCTCCAGTCTCTGTTGCCTTAGTGGGCAAAGGCATAACGTTTGACTCAGGCGGCTATAGCTTGAAGTCGTCAGAAGGCATGTTAGCGATGAAGTGTGACATGGGCGGAGCTGCCACGGTTACTGCTGCATTAGGATTAGCCATGAAGGCTGGTTTGAACAAACGCGTTAAGCTATTTTTATGTTGTGCAGAAAACTTAGTTAGCGGTAATGCTTTCAAGCTGGGTGATGTTCTAACCTACAAAAACGGCACCACGGTTGAAATCGTTAATACTGATGCTGAAGGACGTTTAGTGCTAGCTGAT
>NZ_PJAP01000292.1:0-7355 GCF_002836795.1 Shewanella sp. 11B5
AGATGTGATAAGAGACAGGTCCCCAACCTTCAATATAAGCCGTGTAACCACCAAATTTACGGAATTTTGGAATACCTTGCAGTTCTTGTGCAATAGCAATTTGCATGTGATGCCCTGGAATGCCTTCATGGTAAGCAAGTGCTTCCATTTGATACTTTGGCATCGCTTCCATTTTGTATAAATTAGCGTAATAGCTTCCTGGGCGAGAACCATCAGGTGCAGGTTGGTCGTAAAATGCTTTACCAGCAGACTTTTCTCTAAACGCTTCTACTTTTCGAACTACTAATTCGGCTTTAGGCTTAATAGTAAATACTTCGTCTAAACGAGACTCCATAGTATCGATCAGTGATTTTGCTTGAGCCAGATATGCCGTTTTGCCTTCATCAGTTTCTGGGTAATAAAATTGTTTATCATCGCGCATGAACACAAAAAACTCTTGTAAGCCGCCGGCAAAGTGTACCTTTTTCATAATGATACGCATTTCATCATGAATACGCTTAACTTCTGATAAGCCAAGATCGTGTATCGTGTCTGCGGTCATGTCGGTTGTGGTAGTACGTGCTAGAGCGTTATTGTAAAACGCTTCTCCATCAGGCAGTTTCCAAGCTCCATCTCGAGTATCGGCGCGAGCTTCAAGTGACTTGGTGTAGGTTATTAATTGCTCATAGGCAGGTTTTACTTTAGTCAGTAGAGCTTGCTTAACCTCATCTAGTAATGCTTTTTTTCTGTCATCAGTTATATCGAGTTTATTTATTTTACGTGTCGCATCAGCCCATAATGCACTGTCTTTTCCTGTATCTGTAAATGGGGCGCCAGTGATAATGTTTTTACTATCAGAAATTACGTATGGAAATACAAATTTTGGCGCAATGATATGTTTTTTAGCGCGAATTTCTAACGAGGTTTCTAATTGTGCCAGTAGTGTTGGTATGGCGTTCAAACGGCTAATATAGGCTTTAGCATCACTTTCATCGGTAACCTGATGTTGATTAATCAGAAATGAAGCCACTACAGAATGGACTCCATACATTTGGTTAATCGGATAAGTGTGATAACGCCATTTATCATCGCTAATACTGTGTTCTAAGCCAGCTTTTAACAGTTCATAACTGAGGGCCGCTTGTTCATTTAGTTTGTTGGCATCAAGGCTCGTCAATCTTGTGAGTTGCTGTTTACTGCGGGCTAAATCTGCATCGGCAGCAGCGTCAGACAAGTCATTCCACTTGCCGTAATCTTGTTTTATGCCAAGGTAAGTTTGATTGACTGGATTTGCCATCACATTTTCCATAAAAATGGCTTCAAACAATGCGTTGGCTTTTTCTGACTCGGTTTGTTGGCTTGATGTCGCTGTACTTTCTTGTTGGCTCAATTGCGGCATGTTGTGCAAGTTCGCAATGGCTGAAGCGCTTAATAAACTTGATAACGCGACAGCAACGAGAGTTGTTTTAGTTTTAATAGACATTGATATCTTCCCAAAGTACCTAAGTTATAGGCGCATATCCTAATCAAGCTTTGTCTAAAAGTGTGAATAGAAATGTTAGAAAGTGTGTATTTAAGGTAAGTGGAATGTAGTGGTAGAAGCCGATTTTCTGATTATTGGCTCGCAGTTTCCGGATTAAAAAGTAAACTGCGAGTCATATTGTTTTTTTTAAATCGGCTGATTAAGTTAAATAAATTGAGACAGCAAATCATTTACAAACATGTGGCCTTTAGAGGTCAATTGCCAATGTGTTTTGGTTTCTGTCAATAATCCCCGTTCAATTGATTTTTGCATTCCCAGCTTTACCACCTCGGCCGATTGACCTGTACGTTGCTCAAATTCGGTTTTAGGGATTGGAGTCATTAATCTTAGGCGGTTCATTAAGTATTCTAATGGACGGTCTTCTTCAACGACATCTGTCGTTTCAAAGGTATATTTATCCGCAGCGAGGTAGCCCTTAGGGTGTTTTATTTTTACGGTGCGCACAATCCGATTTGAGTCGGGGAGAGTGATCTTACCGTGGGCACCGCAACCGATGCCAAGGTAGTCGCCAAACTGCCAGTAATTAAGATTATGGCGACATTGGTATCCCGGTTTGGCATAGGCCGATATTTCGTATTGCTCATAACCTAATGCCGCTAAGCGCTGCTGACCTTGCTCGTAAATTTGCCACAGGTTCTCATCATCTGGTAATTGTGGCGGTTTTGAATGAAACAAGGTGTTGGGTTCAATGGTGAGTTGATACCAAGAAAGATGCGGTGGGGCTAAAGCTGTTGCTGTGTCGATATCATGCATGGCTTCGTCAAAGCTTTGGTTTGGTAAACCGTGCATTAAGTCGAGATTGAAACTTAAATAATCTGCTTGTTTGGCTTTTTCAGCCGCCACTTTAGCTTCATCTTCATTGTGGATACGTCCTAGCAGATTAAGTTTTTCTTTTGAAAAACTTTGCACCCCAATAGATAAGCGCGTGACACCCGCAGCACGATAGGCACTAAAGTCGTCGTGCTCTAATGTACCTGGATTGGCTTCCATGGTGATTTCAATATTATCTTCAAAAGGGATTAATGCTTGTGCGCCTTCAAGTATGCGTTGAATTTGGCTAGCGTCAAATAACGATGGCGTGCCACCGCCGATAAAGATGGTATGCACCTTTCTACCTTGAACATAAGCCAAGTCTTGTTTTAAATCGTCCAGTAACGCATCGACATATTGTTGCTGTGGTAACTCACCATTTTGGCCATGAGAGTTAAAATCGCAATAAGGGCATTTTTGCACGCACCAAGGAATATGGATATACAAGCTAAGAGGTGGTAGTTGCAATGTCATTTATTGATGACCGCCAGAAGTATTGTTCGATAAAATAATACCTTGGGCTTTCATGGCACTCACTAATAACTCAAGTGCTTTGCCTCGATGACTATGGGCATTTTTCTGTTCACGAGTTAACTCAGCTGCCGAGCAATCAAAACCTTGTGGAATAAACACTGGGTCATATCCATGGCCTTGTTCGCCTTGTGGGGCATGGTTTATTGTTCCTTCCCATGAGGCTTGGCAAATTATTGGCGTAGGATCTTTCGCGTGACGCATATACACAAGTACACATTGGAAACGGGCACTTCGAAGTGTTTCACCTTGCAATGCATCAAGTAGCTTGAGGTAGTTGCTAGTTTCAGTTGCACCAGGACCAGAATAGCGTGCCGAGTAAATCCCTGGTTGACCTTGTAGTGCATCAACTTCAATGCCTGAGTCATCTGCAATTGCAGCTTTACCCGTTATTTCAGCGGCATGGCGAGCTTTAATAATGGCGTTTTCTACAAATGTAGTGCCTGTCTCTGCAACCTCTGTCACGTTAAATTGATTCTGTGGTAATACTTCAATATTAAATGCTGTCAGCATTTGATCAAATTCGGCAAGTTTGCCTTTGTTGCCACTGGCAAGAACAATTTGTTGTTTGGCTAAGGTATGCATAAGTTTTTTAGATGAGGGTAAATTTGCCGTCATTATACTCTAACTACCCCGCGATAGGCTATGGGAGTAGCTAGACCGCTACGCGGATAGTGCGCTTTGCTTCTAGGACGTGACTTCGTCACTGCTAAGGACAGCTTCGCTGCTAAGATCCTAGGCCGCTACGCGGATAGTGCGCTTCGCTTCTAGGGCATGACTTCGTCACTGCTAAGGACTGATTCGCTGCTAAGATTGAGTCGTTGGGCGACTAGGCTGTTGATTTTATAGGATCTAGCCGCGAAGCGTCCTAGCAGCGCAGCGCTCTAGGCTTTTTATCGATAATTTAATCTACATAGAACTTTTGTTTGAATTTCAATGAGGTGTTTAGCTGGTTGCCGTATTTAATGGCAATTGTGAAATTGACCTCTTGGTCATTACGATATGGCACTTCTGCTATGTAATAGATAGAATTTCCTTCACGGATCTCTTTAAAATCAAGCGTTATGCGGGCATCTAGTAAGTTATTAGCTATACCTGATATTTCAACAGGGATAGCAGGGTTCCCTTCTAGATTAGTATTGAGCACGGTAATGTTCACCAATCCATTGTAACTGCTACGTTCAATTCCGTAGGTTTTGGCTATTTCAGGAGTAATAAAGGTGCTACTGAGCGCCATGTAATGAATATCAAAATGACCAACTTGTAGTTTTTGCTCTGCATGAGCATAGCCAATACTGGTGATGGTTATGAGTGACAACAATAACATGTGTAATAATGAGCGAGATAAACACAGAGAATGAAACATAATTTTGTCCTTAATGGGCGTGAGCAATAACATTATTATAGAGAAAGCGGTGACAAAAGGGCGGCTATTTCTGGCGGAATAACCTGGGGTTGGCATATTCTAATTTGTTTATGACGACCTTGTTCACCTTTAATGATATGAACCTGACTTTTGGGTACTTTACAGGCTTTTGCAAGATATTTAGACAGATAAGCATTTGCTTTACCATCAATAGGTGGTGCTGTGATGGCTATTTTTAATTCGTTACCGTGCAAACCGACAATTTGATCGCGGCTGGCTTTGGGTTGCACATAAACAAAAAGCAGCAAGTCACCTTGCTGCTCATCGTTAATATAGCTTACTGGATTCATTAGTTAGGTTTGTTCTAAATCTAAATAATTGACCAAAAAGGAATATATTGCGCGCACAACATGTTAATGAAATTCATCGCAATAAATACCACTAATACAGATAAATCCAAGCCACCAATAGCAGGCAGTACTTTGCGCACTGGGGCTAAAATAGGTTCTGTTAATTGGGTCATCACCATCACAATTGGGTTATAACCTTGGTTAAACCAGCTCAATACTGCGCGGATAAGTAACATCCAAAAAAGTAACACGCCAGCTTGTTTTACGACAGATATCACTGAGAATAATAGTAGAGTAACAATATCTACAGTTGCCCCTGCAATGAAAGTAAGCACTAACATTTTGACCAACACGACAATCAGGGCCAGTACCATTGATGAAGTATCAAAACGTCCTACTGAGGGTAATAGTCGACGCATTGGTGCGATAATCGGTTGTGTCGCCTTAACCACAAATTGGCTAAATGGATTATAAAAATCCGCTCTTGCAAGCTGTAGCCAAAAACGAAGAATGACGACCATTAGGTATAAGTCAAACAGAGTGTTGACTAAAAAACTCATTGCATTCATGTATGTTGCCTTACGTTGATGTGATTTAGTGCTTAATATTGTACTTAAATTAGAGCGCAGATTTGAGTGTAAATTAGTACTAAAATTAACTGCGCTAATATTTAACGATACGATTTACTGAGTGACCAATATAACGGATTATCACTCAGATTTGGTGTTTATAAGCTTAGTTTTACGCAACTATTTTACACCAAAGAGGTTAACCGTAAGTTAAATAATCATTCATCTCATAACGTTAGAATGTTTTAGCCATTTCTTGGGCTCTAGCAACACAGTTTGTCATCGCTTTATCAACCAATTCAACTAACCCGCCTTGTTGGAATGTTTCAACTGCTCTAGCCGTAGTACCGCCTTTTGACATTACATTTTGACGTAATTCGGTTACCGATAACTGTTGGTTTTGTATCACCATCTGCGCAGCACCCAATGCTGCTTGCTCAGCAAGGAATCTTGCTTTGTCTTCAGCCATACCCATGTTGACGCCAGAGGCGATCATAGACTCGATAAACAAGAAAAAATAAGCAGGAGAGCTACCAGCAAGTGCTATTACTTGATCTAATTCCGGTTCTTTATCAACCCAAACCACTTTACCGCCGCTTTGCATTAAGGTTTCGCAAATTGCTTTATGCTCGGCAGAAATACTGTCATCGGCATAAATACCGGTCATACCATAGCCAATTTGAGTTGGAGTATTAGGCATAGTGCGAATAAGTCTTATCGGTTGTTTAAAGTAGTCTTGATAACGAGACGCTGGAATACCTGCAGCGATAGTGATGATTAACTTATTGGCTAAATCGAGTGAACTTAAGTCTTCACAAACGGTCGCCATTAATTGAGGTTTTACACTTAGCACGATTACATCGGCAGCTTGTGCGGCTGCATGATTATCGTGAGAAACTTGAATCGAAAAATCTTGCTGCAACGCATCCAACTTACCTTTGCTTGGATTGGTTGCATGAATAAGGTCACTAGGATAGCCATGCTTAACTAAGCCACTAATAATGCTACGAGTCATATTGCCCGCACCGATAAAACATACTTTTGCTTGAGTCATTAAGTCTGTATCCAATAAAAGAGTGAATTTATGTCCAATTACTGTGTATGTTACCTAATTCAGCCCTAGGACGCTACGCTTCTAGGGTCGCTACGTACGTCCTGCTAGGATCTAGGGCGTGACTTCGTCACTGCTAGGATCGCTACGCTTCTAGGGACAGCTTCGCTGCTTGATTTAGTCACTTCGCGAGTAGGCTGTTGATTTTATAGCATCTAGCCGCGAAGCGACCTAGCAGCGAAGCGTTCTAGGCTGTTGCTATAGATTTTATAGCTTCTAGCAGCGCAGCGCTCTAGGCTGTTGATTTTATCTTTGGCCAAAGATCGCACTGCCGATGCGTACCATGGTTGAGCCATTAGCGATGGCGATGTCCATGTCGCCGCTCATGCCCATTGATAGCGTGTCAACGCTAGGATATTGCTGCTTAAGTTGGTCAAAAATTTGCTTCAATTGGCTAAATTCTTGTTGTTGAAGTTGTATGTCATCAGTTGCCGTTGGGATAGCCATTAATCCGCGTAACTTAAGGTTGCTTAAGGAGGAGATAGTAAGTGCTAACATGGCGACATCTTCAGCATTAACGCCCGACTTAGATTGTTCCTGGCTAATATTAACTTGAATACACACGTTTAATGGCGGCTTGTCATTTGGACGTTGCTCATGTAAACGTTGGGCTATTTTAGCGCGGCTTAAGGTATGCATCCAATCAAAATGTTCGGCAACAATTTTGGTTTTATTCGATTGCAGCGGGCCAATAAAATGCCACTCAATATCAGGATAATCTGCCTGTAAGGCATTAATCTTAGTTTCGCCTTCCTGGACATAGTTTTCGCCAAATAGACGTTGCCCCGCTTGATAAGCTGCAACTATGTCACTAATGGGTTTAGTTTTGCTCACAGCCAGTAGGCTTATTTCGGCCGATGAACGTGAACACTTTTGCGCCGCTTGACTAATTCTACTCTGGGCGATTGATATTCTGTCTGCTATTGTTGTCATAATGTTGGTTAACTGGATGTCTCTACAATGGAAATCACTGAATTACTCGCCTTTAGTGTAAAACACAAAGCATCAGATCTACATCTTTCAGCAGGCGTTTCTCCTATGATCCGCGTTGACGGTGAGGTAAGGAAAATTAATTTACCTGCGTTAGATCATCAAG
>NZ_PJAP01000293.1:0-7367 GCF_002836795.1 Shewanella sp. 11B5
CGGTTTCGCGCACGCAATTTTTTAGACGTTCCGCCGTCTCAATTAACAATACATCCCCCATATCATGGCCCAACGTGTCGTTAATCTCTTTAAAATAATCCAGGTCTAAAAACATCAATGCAAAGTGATTATGCTGTCGGTCAGAATGAAATACTTCTTGATTCAAAAATGTTAACAACATCCTACGATTTGGCAAACCGGTGAGTGCATCATAATTAGCCTGGCGCCATATCAACTCTTCAGTTTGCTTTTTCTCGGTAATATCGGAAAATAACGCAACAAATCGCGCACCCTGCGACTTTGTTCGGATGATTGAATTAATGGTTAATAAGATAAGGTAATTTTCACCATTTTTACGGCGCATCCACACTTCACCATGCCAATGTCCCTGCTGACTAAGCTGTTGGCTTAATTGTTGATAAAAATGTTGGGGTTGAAGATCTGTTTCAAACATACGTAAATGCTGATCTTGTATGTCTTGTTGACTGAATCCAGTGATAAAAGAAAATGCAGGATTTGAATCAATGATAATGCCCTTTGCAGTAAACACACTCATGGCTTCACTGGAGTTTTGATATACAGATGCTGCAATACTTAGCGAATCTTCAACCTGCTTGATATCAGTAATATCGCTATGAGTGCCACACACTCTAAGCGGTTTACCTTTATCATCAACATCAACGACCCTTCCAGTTTGCAAAATCCATCGACTGTCGCCGTCCATGTTAGTTAATTGATATTCTACACGTTGGCTTATGCAGCGGCCTTTTACAATTTCATTAATGCTGCGAAGAAACTTAAATTTATCTTTTAGCTGTATCGCATTTATCCATAGTTTAGGGTGTAGATTAAGCTCTTCCATTGAACAACCTAAAATGTCAGCACTGTATCGATTAGTACTAATACGATTGTGTTGTACATCCCAGTCCCACACTCCTAGCTCACTGCTATCAAGTACTAGCGCAAGCTGTTCGTTACTTTGTAATAAATCTTGCTCGGCTTGTTTCTGATGAGTGATATCGAGAAAACCAGCAATCACCAGAAAAGTATTGTCTTGAACATGACGGCGGCAGGCAATAGTCACATGGGTATAAATGACCGAACCATCTTTAGCAATAAAACGCTTATCAATTTCGTATTCATTGAGTTCGCCTTTAACCATTTTCTCAAATAATAATAAATCTTTATTCAAATCATCTGGGTGTGTTAATTCAGCCCACGTTAACGCCTTTAATTCATTTTCGCTGTAACCGAACATTCGACATAAATAGGTGTTAACTCTCAACCAATGCTTAGTTTTAGTGGTAATAGAAATACCAATGTTGCCAATATCAAATTGATTGTTAAAAAGAAAATCCTCTTGTAATTTGACTTGTATATCGCGCCCACGAAACACTATTTTGGCAAGTAAATGACCGATGATCATAGTCAATAAAGGTAACACCATCATAATAGGAAGTGACACGGTACGCAGAGCATCTAACGCTTGATCAAACGGCAATAAAAATAGCCATAATAGCAATAGGGAATGAACAATAACGCCAAGAAGGTAAAATTCACGATAACTAATTTGATCCAATTCATGCCGACGATATCGACGCCATATTAATCCGATTAGTGCACTACTGCTTAACGCACATATACCAACCCATACTGCAACCCCGCCCAAATGATAACGATAAAGCGCCATGATAATCGTTGCGACAAGAGTTGGAATTCCGCCAAAAAATAGACCACTTAAACAGAGTACGACCGTGCGAGCATCAAACAATATGTCCTGTTGATGAACCAAGGGATCCATCATAATAACAACGCCAATAGTGCCAATAACAGCACCCATTAAAAATTGCCATAAAAAAGGCGCCACCTTACGTTGATGCGTAGGAGAGAGTGAGTAAACATAAACTAGCGCGAGTAATAGCGCTGCATTTTCTAAAATTGAGAAAAAAACATTTAGACTAAACATCTATACATTTCCCTTATTCATCCTTAACAAGCACAGTAGCATCCAAGCTATCTCTATTTAGTATAGTAGAAGTAAACTAACACTATGATTTTTCGTCTTTATACCGTAAAGCATTCTATATATAAAGAGCATAATATTCATCAGAAATATCGGTAATATTATTTGAAAAAAAATAGCGATCCTAACCCGCGCTACAAAATGCTCAATAATCGACCAGCCATAGTGTCGATGTAAAACAATACCCCCTAGATCACAATTACTTGAAAAGTGTCGCATTGGTAATAAAACAACCTATTGATTGTGACTTATTCGACGTTAACGAGCTTCACGTCACATAATACCTGCAACGTTATTGGTATGTTTACTACAGAGAAAACTTAATTTTATAAAAAGGACAATTCATATGGCGACTAAATTCTTTATTCCAAGCGTTAACATTCTGGGTCAAGGCAGCGTAGATGAAGCGATTAAAGACATCAACGCATTTGGATTTACCAAAGCACTCATCGTCACCGACAAACCATTAGTGAGTATTGGTTTAGTTGCAAAGGTTGCAAGTAAACTCAATGCTAATGGTATTGAAGTGGTTATTTTTGATGGCGTTCAACCTAACCCAACAACAGGTAATGTTGCAGCAGGTCTTGAGCTATTAAAAGCCAATCAGTGC
The DNA here is from genome assembly GCF_002836795.1 of Shewanella sp. 11B5. Lineage (NCBI taxonomy): Bacteria > Pseudomonadati > Pseudomonadota > Gammaproteobacteria > Alteromonadales > Shewanellaceae > Shewanella > Shewanella sp. 11B5. The sequence goes on from NZ_PJAP01000293.1 coordinate 2,634, forward strand.
GATGTAATAATTTCTTTAGGCGGCGGCTCACCACACGATTGTGCAAAAGGAATCGCGCTTGTTGCGACCAACGGCGGTAATATTAAAGATTACGAAGGTGTGGATGTATCAACTAAAGCACAAATGCCTTTAGTCGCAATTAACACAACCGCTGGCACGGCAAGTGAAATGACCCGTTTTTGTATTATTACCGATGAAGTACGCCACATTAAAATGGCCATTGTCGATAAAAATACCACACCAATTCTATCAGTGAACGATCCTGAACTGATGCTAGAAAAGCCAGCATCACTGACTGCTGCAACTGGAATGGACGCATTAACACACGCAATTGAAGCTTATGTTTCTATTGCAGCGAATCCTATTACCGATGCGTGCGCAATTAAAGCCATCGAACTGATCCAAGCTAATTTAATTAATGCTGTCAAAAAGGGTGATGACATCCAAGCCAGAGAAAACATGGCTTATGCACAATTTTTAGCAGGCATGGCCTTCAATAACGCTAGCCTTGGTTATGTGCATGCTATGGCACATCAACTTGGTGGTTTTTATGACTTACCGCACGGGGTTTGTAACGCCTTATTGCTACCCCATGTACAAACCTATAATGCTCAAGTCGTGCCAGCACGCTTAGCTGATGTAGCAAAAGCTATGGGTGTAGATACTGCAGCAATGACTGATGAGCAAGGCGCTAAAGCGGCCATTGACGCCATTAAGCTATTATCAAAAGCGGTTAACATTCCCGCTAATTTAACTGAATTAGGCGTAAAAGCAGAAGACATTCCAACCTTAGCAGACAATGCTCTAAAGGATGCTTGTGGCTTTACTAACCCTAAGCAGGCAACACACCAAGAGATCTGCCAAATTTTCACTAACGCTTTATAACTAACTTCTGCGAGGGATATTAAGCAATTATCAAAAAGTAATTAACTTAATTTGAGCTTAATTCATTTTGTAGCACAGCATAAAGCCCGTATTTGATTACGGGCTTTTTTTATCTGCCGTTTAATGTAAAAAACCAACAATGACAACAGCTTATTTTTAATTTAGTAAAAAGTGATGCTTAGATCTAAGTTCTTGAAATAAGGATTGACCAATATAAAAAATAAGGTCTATAGTGAAAACACTTAGATAGCGAATAGGTAGGTAAACAATGACAGCAATCACTCATATATATAATTACACCGTTCGATGCCCGCACTATAAAGAAAACGAACAAGTTGCAACATGGCTCAACCATATCGAAGTAAACCAATCTTGTGAAATTGCACTAGATCGTATCACTAAATGGCACAACCTCTCTGGTACTAAATCATTTGAACTAGACGATTTTGTGGTTCGAAAGGCCGATAATGAAGAAGCTTATTTTGCTATGCAAAGTAGCCGCCTTAAGCATGATGGCCATGCCCTTGTCACGTTTAAAATCTTTTTAGACAACTGCTGCCAAGATGCTTCTCCGAATCAAATAATGGAGCATTTAATCGATGATTATCAACAGCGTATCGCTAAAGTCGAATAATACATCAAGTCTATTTACCATCAACATTAAGGAGCTATCATAGCTCCTTATTTTTTGCGGTTTTATGTTGAATGGTTATAATTTATTGCCCTTTCGCAACCTACGCTTACCAGAATTCCCCCATAATAATATCAATACAATTAAGCCGCATTGGCTCGCATGCCATGCGGGATAGGTAATCCATTTTCATTCACGTTGACAAATACCATCTTATCGATAAAAGCAATTGGCGCATGATTGATTTTATTACGTATTTTACAACGAACGGTGACTGAACTTTGGCCTAAGCTGACGAGTTCAAATCCAAACTCAATGATGTCACCCGTTTGCGCCGGTGCCATAAAATTAATTTCCGATATCACTTTGGCAATATGGAATTGGCTGCGCATTTGGCAACTGGCAAAAATAGTTGCTTCCTCATTAACCCAACTTAATAACTGACCACAACATAAGCTTTGAGTGCTATTAAGATGAATAGGCATGATGATATGACGTGAGAAATATTTCATAGTGACCTCATTATCTGACTTATTAATTTTGCGTTGTTAAGCGCATACCTCAAAATAAGTAGCAACGATTAAGCCAAGTATTTTTAACTTTAAAAATCAGTAAGATAAACATAACGCTTAATAGAATCGTTATCAGAATGCCCAAAATAAATGCATCTTCGCACCAAAAAAGAAAAAGCCACACTGAGTGTGGCCTTTAAAATAAATATTAACGGATAATGGTTAATGAATAGCTGTTAACGAATAATTTGCTTCAACGTATTCACAAAAACATTGATGTCATTCGCACTAATATTGTTATGAGTCACCAAGCGCAACTGTCGGCTCGGACTGATGATAATGCCTTTATCAGCCAGCTTGGCGGTAAGCATTTTAGGGTCGATATGTTCTGCGAGTGTGGCGAAAACCATATTGGTTTGTACCAAACTCACATCAACAGTTAACTCATTCATTTCAGCCAACAACAAAGCCAAGGCTTTTGCATTATGATGATCATCTGCTAAACGGTCGACCTGCTCAGTTAATGCTAATTTAGCCGCAGCAGCGATAATACCCGCTTGACGCATTCCACCACCGAGCATTTTACGCCATCGCGTCGCTTTACCAATTAACCGCTCATCACCTAACAGAATAGACCCTATAGGCGCGCACAAGCCTTTTGATAAACAAATCGATACAGAGTCAAAGTATTGGGTTATATCGGCAATAGCTATGCCCTGTGCAACCGCAGCATTCGCAACCCGGGCACCATCTAAATGGATTTTAAGCCCACGATTAAAGGCAAGACTTTGTGCTTGAGCTAAATAATCTTGGTTTAACACCTTGCCGCCAATGGTATTTTCTAAGCTCAATAACCGTGTTCGAGCAAAGTGCACGTCATCAGGCTTAATCGCAGCTTCAATATCACTTAATAAAATACTGCCATCAGCTTGATTATTCAAAGGCTGAGGTTGAATGCTGCCTAATACCGCCGCCCCGCCACCTTCAAACTTATAGTTATGAGCTTGTTGGCCACAAAGATACTCATCTCCGCGCTCACAATGAGACATCAACGCCAATAAATTAGCTTGTGTACCAGAACTGACAAACAAAGCTCCATCAAAGCCAAACATCTCTGCTGCCATATCCTGTAAATTATTGACGGTCGGGTCATCACCATAAACATCATCACCCACCTCCGCTCTCGACATGGCTAAACGCATTGCTTCTGTCGGCTGAGTCACCGTATCACTTCGAAAATCAATCATGCTGCATCTCTATCCTCTCTCGCTCAACTTTATCGAAGCTAAGCAACTACTTCGCCGCTGATGATATTTCTGTTAATGCCGCTAAGGCAGCATCGTAGTCTGGATGTTCACTTACTTCAGTCACTAATTCTTGATATTTCAATATGCCTTGAGGATCTATAATAAAAATTGAACGCGCTAATAAACCACGGTCTTTAATTAACAAGCCATACTTTTCGCCAAAATCACGCCATACAGAGTCAGACAACACTTTAATTTTATCCACATTTTCGGTTTGGCAAAAACGCTTCTGAGCAAACGGTAAATCTTCGCTAATGGTTAACATAACCACATCAGCATCATATTGAGTAAACTCTTTATTAAATCGCTTGGTCTGTAATGCACACACGCCAGTATCTAAACTCGGTACTGCGCTAATCAACACAGTCTTACCTTTAAAATCACTCAGGCTTACCGGATTAAACTTTTCATCTACCACAGTAAATAACGGCGCAACCGTATTAATCTTCGGTATGTGTCCTTCTAAAGCAACAGGATTACCGCCCATGGTAATCATGGTTTTTTCGCCGGCAAAACTGGGGGCGCTCATAACAGATGAAGATAATAATGTGATAGCTGCAAAGGTTGAAAATAGTTTCATGAAAAACTCCTTGTATAAAAAAACCAGCAAATGCTGGTTTTTTAAAATATTAAGTTGCCTGCAAGATTATTTTGCTGGAACTTCTTTCACATGTAAATCCATTTGTGGGAATGGAATTTCAATCTCAGCAGCATCTAATGCATTCTTGATTTGCTCAAGTAATTCAAAACGCGCAGTCCAATAGTCTGGTGTTTTAACCCACGGACGTACAACAAAGTTAATTGAACAATCAGCAAGCTCAGCTAGACCGATAGTATAACCAGGATCTTTTAACACAAACTGGTTATTATCTAAAATATCCGCTAATACCTTCTTAGTTTTAGCGATGTCAGCAGTATACGAAACACCAATCGTTAAATCGATACGACGCTTTTCTAGTGCTGAATAGTTAGTGATAGTGCCATTCATAATCGCTGAGTTAGGCGCGATAATCACTTTGTTGTCACCAGTACGTAAACGGGTTGAGAAAATCGTAATCTCATCAACGACACCGGCAACACCAGCGGCTTCAATAAAGTCACCTACGCGGCATGGACGGAAAAGCACCATCAATACGCCTGATGCAAAGTTCGAAAGTGAACCTTGTAACGCTAAACCAACAGCTAAACCCGCGGCACCTATAACAGCAACTAATGACGCTGTTTGCACGCCAACTTGACCAAGCGTGGCGACAATAGTAAATACAAAGACCAACGTCCACGCTAAGTTTGCGACAAACGAAACGACTGTTGCGTCCACTTTACGATTAGTCAGTAACTTAGTGGTTATGCGTTTTGCTACACCGGAAAAATACTTACCGATGAGAAAAATAACAATAGC
>NZ_PJAP01000294.1:0-7352 GCF_002836795.1 Shewanella sp. 11B5
CGACTTCCGAGAAGATGGTCTAAATGAAACCATAGTTACGCAGTGGGCTGATGTTGTCGGTTGGGAAACCTTATTTAACAAACGCAGCACCAGTTTTCGTGGTTTGACTGATGCTGAAAAAACGGATATCACTCAAGACAAAGCCATAGCATTAATGGTGCAACATCCAACATTGATTAAGCGCCCGGTTCTGGTCAACAACGATAAATTACTGGTTGGTTTTAACCTAGCTCAATACCAAGCGTGGTTCGCATAATGAATAATGATGTAGTTGAATTAGCAAAAGATCTGATATCACGCCCATCGGTAACACCATTGGATGAGGGTTGCCAAACCTTAATGGCCAATCGCCTTGCCGCTGTTGGGTTTAATATTGAACCGATGGTTTTTGAAGACACCACCAATATGTGGGCAAGACGCGGTAACAGTGATCCGGTTTTCTGCTTTGCAGGTCATACCGATGTGGTGCCTACTGGCGATCTTAACCGTTGGCATACTCCTCCGTTTGAACCGACCATTATTGATAACTATTTACATGGTCGCGGCGCGGCAGACATGAAAGGATCGTTAGCCGCGATGATTATAGCGACCGAACGATTTGTTGCTAAACATCCAGACCACAATGGCTCTATTGCTTATTTAATTACCAGTGACGAAGAAGGTCCATTTATAAACGGCACCACGCGGGTTATTGATACGCTCGAAGCTCGTAATGAAAAAATGACATGGGCGCTAGTTGGCGAACCTTCTTCAACTCATAAATTAGGTGATGTCGTCAAAAATGGTCGTCGTGGCAGCTTGACTGGCAACTTAACCGTTAACGGAATTCAAGGCCATGTTGCCTATCCACACTTAGCCGACAACCCTATTCATAAAGCGGTTCCAGCACTAACTGAACTCGCACAAATGCATTGGGATAATGGTAATGAGTTTTTCCCACCGACCAGTTTCCAAATTGCTAACATTAATGGCGGTACTGGTGCATCGAATGTTATCCCCGGTGAATTAACCGTGATGTTTAACTTCCGTTACTCTACCGAAGTGACCGCAGAAGAATTGATCCTGCGGGTGGTGAGTATTCTTGATGCTCATGGCTTAGATTATGATATCAACTGGATTTTTAATGGTTTACCGTTCTTAACGGGTGACGGTCCACTGCTTGATGCCACACGAGAAGCGATTCACGAAGTCACAGGTTATGAAACCGACCCACAAACTTCAGGTGGTACCTCAGATGGTCGCTTTATCGCACCAACTGGCGCACAAGTGTTGGAGTTAGGCCCAGTCAACGCGACAATTCATAAAGTGAATGAATGCGTCAACGTAGCCGACTTAGAAATATTAGCTAATTGCTATGAACGCATTTTGGAAAAGCTATTGTGCAAATAAGCTCACTGCTTTGTTCGATTGATATCCCTAGCGAGCAAGCTAAATTATACGGTTTAGACAGTCGACATTTAGTTTCAATCGGACAGTTTTTGCTTGAACAACGCACTGCAACTGCATTTATGCAGTTGCAGAACGCGGCATCTGCTGCGGGGTTTAATGTACAAATATGTTCTGCATATAGACCATTTGATCGTCAATTAAGTATTTGGAACGCCAAAGCCACAGGTCAGCGACCATTACTCGACCAAGACTCAAATCCAGTTAAGTTTACGTCACTCACGCCACAACAACTGATTGATACCATTTTGATATGGTCTGCACTCCCTGGCGCATCTCGGCATCATTGGGGCACCGATTTCGATATATATGATGCGAATAACATTAGCAAACAAGCACTGCAGTTAATCACTGCAGAATATACAGCCGATGGCCCTTGTGCTCATCTACATCAATGGCTTATCTCGCATGCTACTGAGTTTGGATTTTATTTTCCCTATCAGCCGGATTTAAGTGGTGTTAGTCCTGAGCCATGGCACATGAGCTATTTTCCTGTCGCTAATGAGTTGTTGGAGCAATTTAGCGCTGATGAATTTGCAAAAGTGTTGTCTGCGGCAGAAATATCGTTAAAATCACCCTTAATTGAACGGCTAACAGAGTTAGTTAATCATTATGTTTTCTTTGTTGCGCCCTCTCCGGCTTAGTGTCTGCGCGCATTTCCTCTTTAAATGAGTCTGTTATGTCCACTTTACTGCATCACATAAAAATTGATAATCAACCACTGTATTACTTGGATGAAGGGCATGGACCTGTTGTTATCTTTTGTCATGGCTTACTCACCAATAGCACGATGTGGCGATCGCAAATTGACCAACTGTCATCACAGTATCGATGCATCGCCATCGACTTTTGGGGTCATGGTAAAACCACCACTATCCCTGAATCTGTTGAAAATTTACAAGATGTGGCTCAACACGTATTAACGTTAATGGATAAGCTTGAAATCAACTCTGCCGCCATCGTAGGTCATGGTAGTGGCGGCGCAATTGCAGCTGAACTTATTTTACATGCACCGGCTCGTATTAATGGCTTGGTGATGTTAAACAGTTTTGTGGGGTTTGAACCGCAAGTTAATTGCGTTAAATACCAAGGGTTAATGGCTCAAGTTGCCAACGAACAAGCAATATCAGCCGACCTTGCACAAACCATTAGCACGTTATTTTTTAGTAAAGATATTGAGCAATTGATCAGTCTAGACCCTAATCTGGCGACAAGAGTTACACAGTTTAACGCTGAATTAACGTCTTACTCTAGCGCACAACTTAGTGCGTTACTGAAGTTTGCCAATATGGCCATATTCAAACGAGACACACTCGAATCGGTTGAGTTATTAACATTACCGACTTTAGTGGCGGTAGGATTAAGTGGTTATTTGCGTACTGCACTAGAAAGTTATTTAATGCATGACTGTATTGATGGCAGTCAATTATTGCACATTGAACAAGCTGGTCATTTAGCTAACATCGAAAAACCAGCCATTTTTAATCAGCATCTTGTTGATTTTTTGAGTAAAGTTAATTTTAATTAATCACCTCAATGGATAGACCAGATCCGTCAACATTGCTGATATACTCATTACAAAATGACATATTACCTGTAATACCTTACCGGTAAAAAACGACCTAATTCGAGCGCTCATGAAACTTCTTAAACCATTATTTGATAATAATCGCCGTTGGGCTGAACGGATCAACAAAGAAGATCCTACCTTTTTTGCGCAGCTGGCAAAACAACAAAACCCAGAATATTTATGGATTGGTTGCTCAGATAGCCGAGTGCCTTCTAATCAGATTATCGACTTATTACCCGGTGAAGTGTTTGTTCACCGTAACATCGCTAATATGGTCATTCACACAGATTTAAATTGTTTATCAGTGCTGCAATATGCTGTTGATGTGCTAAAAGTAAAGCACATCATGGTCGTTGGGCATTATGGCTGTGGTGGTGTTCGTGCAGCAATGAATAAAGAGCGATTGGGCTTGATTGACAATTGGCTCGGACATTTACGCGACATTTATCGTATTCACGAGGAGGCTCTTGAATCGATGAGTGAACAAGCACGTTTTGATCGCCTATGTGAGCTTAATGTAATGGAACAAGTGTCAAATGTTGTGTCGACCAACATAGTTCAAGAAGCATGGGATCGTGGTCAAGATGTAGCAATACATGGTTGGATTTACGGAATTAATAACGGATTACTCACAGATTTAGACGTGACAATTGACCGTCTTCATGGCCGCAATTTAGCATAACCTTGCCTTCTATCTCCATTTACACTTTTAATAGGCCTGTTATTTAGCAGGCCTTTGTTTATTGTTATTAAAAATATGCAATAAAAGTCGCGAACCACCACTGAAGAACGTTATAATCATCCAGTTTATTTAGCGCTACTATGCGCAGAATTTTTAGGAGATGATTTCCATGCCTGGTTTTGAATTATTTGGTCCTGAAGAAAAGCAGGAAGTTGCTGACGTAATGGAGAACGGTTTTACCTTCCGTTATAACTTCGACCATATGCGTAATGATCGCTGGAAAACCCGCGACATGGAGCAACTACTTTGCGAAAAAATGAACGTGAAACACGCTCATTTAGTATCAAGCGGTACTGCTGCATTACAAACTGCAATGGCAGCAGCGGGCATTGGTGCTGGCGATGAAGTCATTGTGCCTCCATTTACCTTTGTAGCCTCTGTTGAAGCCGTGTTTATGGCCGGTGCTGTACCTATTTTTGCTGAAATTGACGAAACATTGTGTTTATCTCCAGAAGGTATTGAAGCTGTAATCACGCCACGTACCAAGGCCATTAACCTTGTTCATATGTGTGGTTCTATGGCCAAGATGGACGAAATCAAAGCAGTGTGTAAAAAGCATAACTTGGTGATTTTAGAAGATGCATGTCAAGCCATCGGTGGCAGTTATAAAGGCCAAGCATTGGGCACTATTGGTGATGTAGGTTGTTACTCATTTGACTCAGTTAAAACCATCACCTGTGGTGAAGGCGGCGCGATTGTCACTAACAACAGCGAAATTTATAACCACTCACACATGTTTTCAGATCACGGCCATGACCATGTTGGTAATGATCGTGGTGCAGAATCACACCCAATTATGGGGTTGAATTTCCGTATTTCAGAAATGAATGCAGCAATGGGTTTAGCACAATTACGTAAGCTTGATAAAATCATTGCTATTCAACGTAAAAATAAGAAAACCATTAAAGATGCAATGGCATCTATTGCTGAAATCACCTTCCGTGAAATTCCTGATCCAGATGGCGATTCTGCAGGCTTCTTAACATTTATGATGCCAACAGAAGAACGCACTCAAGAAATTAATAAAAAGCTGGCTGCCAACAAAGTTGATGGTTGTTTTTACTGGTATGTTAACAACTGGCATTACCTTAAAAATTGGAAACACATCCAAGAACTTAAAGCGCCTGCCGCATTACCTATTATGCTAATCGCTGATCGCCCTGACTACACTAAAGTACTGACACCTAAATCTGACGCTATCATGAGCCGAACGATTTCGATGTTGATCAAGTTGTCTTGGACTGATGAGCAAATTGCTGAACGTATTGAAAATATCAAACGCGCTTTTGCCTAGCATTGATGCCTCTCGGTCAGTGAAGGCTGAGAGCACTTTTTACAGTATTTATCTCAATGGAGACTGTTGTAATGAGTTTTAAAAATTTTAAATGTGTACCAAAAATGATCTTTGGCCGTGGCTCATTTGTGCAACTTGATGTTGTATTAGGTCAAGAACGTCAAAATGCTAACGATTTTGTCGTTTTCCTTGTCGATGATGTACATCAAGGTAAACCGCTAGCTGACCGCGTGCCAACGCAAGCGCACGACCTACTGATTTACGTAAACGTAGATGATGAACCAACAACTGAACAAGTTGATGCGTTAACGGCGCAAGTAAAAGCATTTAACACTAAGTTACCAGTGAGCGTAATCGGTTTAGGCGGCGGTTCAACAATGGACTTAGCCAAAGCTGTATCACTCATGCTCACTAACCCTGGTAGTTCTTCTGAATACCAAGGTTGGGATTTGATTAAAAACCCTGCGATACACCACATTGGTATTCCAACAGTATCTGGCACGGGTGCAGAAGCATCACGTACTGCTGTATTGTGCGGACCAGTTCGTAAGCTAGGTTTGAACTCAGATTACACCGTATTTGATCAAATCATCATGGACTCTGAATTAATTGCAGGGGTTCCGACTGATCAATGGTTCTACACTGGTATGGATTGCTTTATCCATTGTGTAGAATCATTACAAGGCACTTACTTAAACGAGTTTGCTAAAGCATTTGCCGAAAAATCTATGGATTTATGTCGTCAAGTGTTCTTAGACGACCACGCAGAAAAAGACGACAAGTTAATGATGGCGTCTTACATGGGCGGTATGAGCATTGCTTATAGCCAAGTTGGTGCATGTCATGCGGTATCTTACGGTTTAGGTTATGTGTTGGGTTATCATCACGGTATTGGTAACTGTTTAGCCTTTGATGTGCTGGAAGAGTTTTACCCAGAAGGTGTGACTGAATTCCGCAAAATGATGAAAATTCATAACATCACTCTGCCTAAAAATATCTGTAAAGATTTGCCAGATGAAACTATCGCTAAGATGGTTGCCGTTACTAAGAGCATGGGTCCACTTTGGGACAACGTGTACGGTAAAGGCTGGGAAGAGAAAGTTACCGATGAAATGCTGACTAAGTTATTCCGTCGTATATAATAAACGACAGATTAAGTCATAAAGGGCTCTTATGAGCCCTTTTATTTATTGTCTATACCATTGTCACAACCACAAGTAGGTCATATTAATGAAAGTTACTCTATTAATCCCGGCACGTTATGGTTCAAGCCGTTTCCCGGGCAAGCCACTAGCCCCGATTAATGGTAAACCCATGATCCAACACGTTTATGAACGTGCATCATTAGCAAAAGGTCTCGATAGCATCTATGTTGCTACAGATGACGACCGCATTAAAGATGCCGTTGAATCCTTTGGTGGTAAAGTGGTAATGACTAGCCCTGATGCAGCCTCTGGTACCGACCGTATTAATGATGCCATTGCATTGCTTGGTCTTAACGATGACGATTTAGTGATTAATTTACAAGGCGATCAACCGTTGATTGATCCTATCTCAATCGAACAAATCATAAGTCTATTTGAACGTCACCCTGGTGAATTTGAAATGGCGACATTAGGATTTGAAATCGTTGATAAAAGAGAATTAGACGATCCTATGCACGTTAAAATGGTATTTGATAATGACCATAATGCATTGTATTTCTCTCGCTCTCGTATCCCTTTTGGTCGCGATACCAATAACTATCCGGTTTACAAACATTTAGGTGTTTATGCTTACACTAAGCGTTTTGTGAATGCCTTTGCTAAGTTGCCTTTAGGCAGACTTGAAGATCTCGAAAAATTAGAACAGCTACGCGCACTCGAATACGGCCACAAAATTAAAATTGCTATCAGTGCTTTTGATTCTCCAGAAGTCGATACTCCAGAAGATATTCGCAAATGTGAGCTACGTTTAGCCGTCGACTAATAACCAAACACGTATGGTTCTAGCCCTGTTGTCTTAAAAACACGGCTAGAAAATTTCAGCTTAAAAGGAGTTTTCAATGAGTCTTGAAGGTTATGAAGTTTGGCTAATTATTATTTTAGTTATAGGCGTTATTGCAAGTAATATCGCGGTATTGAAATATTCTGCCAAATTTAAAATGCCTCAATTTGGTGAACATAAAGATCAAACGCACACCAAAGGCAAAGAAACTAGTTCACCAGAATCGGAAGATAAACTGACAGCAGCACCTTCAGATGAGAAAGACAAAGACAGCAAAGACAAAACGTTATAATGCTCAATTGACCTATTAATAA
>NZ_PJAP01000295.1:0-7334 GCF_002836795.1 Shewanella sp. 11B5
CCGATGATTAAAATTGTAACATGATGAATACTTAATGAATTATTTACTAATAACAGTGTTGTTTATGATTGTGATCATGCTGTGTACCATTGCATGTCTCCATTGGCGTCAGCATCGTTTTATTAAACAATTAACTCACTCGTTAGAATTACAATTACTCAATCAAGATTCATTTAACATAGATTCCCCTTCAAAATCCTTAAAACCGCTCATTAATGTCCTTCATCATTTGCATCAATCAAGCCTATTTAGCACCGAACGAGATAAGCTCACTGGCTTAGCTAACCGTGTCGGCTTTAAACGAAAAATGTTGTCAAAAATGCCTATTTCAGAAGGTATGTTAGTGCTGGTGGATATTCGTCAATTTCGTTTTGTGAATGATTTGTTTGGTTTTTTATTTGGTGACAAACTGCTGAAAGCTTTTGCCAAGCGGATAGATAACCTGAACTGTAAAGCACAGTTCATCTCACGTATGAACGGTAATGAGTTCTTGTTGTTTTTCCAGCAACCGTTGACTATCGAGCAATTGCAAACAATCAAAAATGACTTACAAAGCCCATTTGAAATTGAACAACAGCCAATCAGTATCAAAATGCAGCTCGGAGTGTTGTCGTTAAATGAGCATCATGCAGATGTCAGTTTGATGCTGCGCCGTTTAGATTTAGCACTGAAGAAAGCCAAAGCATTAAAACAGCCGATTGCTTTTTACGATCAAGATGATGATAAAGCACAATACCGAGAATTATTGATTATTAATGGCTTACCTAAAGGGTTAAAGCAAGGTCAATTATTTATGGTATTTCAACCAAAACTAGATATAAAAAGCGGCCGATGTAAGCAGGTCGAAGCGTTAATTCGTTGGCAACATGAAGGCTTAGGATTAATTTCTCCAAATGAATTTATTCCATTAGCGGAACAGACCGGAATGATCGATATTCTGAGTAGTTGGGTGTTAGATAACGTATTGGCTCAGCAAGCCAAATGGCGAAATATGGGGGTTTACGTTAATGTAGCCATTAATTTGTCATCTACTGACTTAGACAATCCAAACCTTGCTGCCGATGTCGCCACTAAACTATCCCAGTATCTGGTTCCTGCCGAAACGATTACCATTGAAATCACTGAAAGTGTGTTGATGAAATCGCTCGAGCAAACGATTGTTACCTTAAATCAATTACGTGATATTGGGGTAAAACTTGCCATTGATGATTTTGGCACTGGCCATTCTTCTTTAGCTTATTTGCGTCATTTACCTGTTGATGAAGTGAAAATTGATAAAGCCTTTTTAGATGAGTTTGAAACCTCTCACGCGGCGAAACAAATTGTGAAGACGAGTATCGAACTGGCTAAAAATTTAGGTTTTGAAGTGACGGTTGAAGGCGTTGAATCTAAGTCGGTATTAGATGCATTACATCTTTTTGGAGTCGATACCATTCAAGGTGATTACTTTGCTAAACCATCTACTGCCAGTGAGTTTGAACATCTTTATCCGCAACTTAATTATCAGCAACATAATCATCTGCAGCATAATCATTGATAATGCTAGCGTTCCAAAAATTAACTCTTCGCAAGGTAAGTTTCGTGACATTTCGTGATAAAGCGCTAAGATCCTGCGGATAAATGGGCGATTAACTCTACAGGCATAGGTGCAAGTTGACGCTTCTGGTTCATGCAGACCATTTCAATTGTAGCTGTTACTGCAGGTTTTTTAGCATTCGGACGCCATATTTGTTGTTTCCATACGGTACGATATTTACTTTCAAAATAAAATTGAGTACGTACATCAATAATATCTGCAAACTCAACCCCATCGTGACATAACATATCGCTGCGATAAACGGCAAAACCCAATTGTTGTTGCTGCCAAAGTTGGCTGAGTACACCTGCGCCGATGACATGTTCACGCGCACGTTCGAAATACTTTAAGAAATTAGGATGATATACCACACCAGAAAAGTCAGTGTCTTCATAATAAATTTGCACTGAAAAAGAGTGAACTGGGCTGTATTGGTGCTCCACAGAGGTGTGACTCATTACACTATGACCTTATGTTATTCATTGTATTGTGGTTAATCATTTGAGGGCAGAAGCAGTTGCTGGTACTTACCTTGTTTTTGTAACGTTAGCAGCCCTTTGTCGAGTAATTGGCTAATGTGCTCAGCTTGAGGGTTAAGTTTAGAAAATGCGACAAAAATTTTACTGGTATGATTATTAAACTTAGCTTTTATGTCATGGCTAACACCCATTTGTTTGATATAAACATCAGCAACAAGATCATACATAATGGCGGTATCAATTCTGCCGACCAATAACAAATTGATTAGTTGGCGCTGGTTATTCACCGTGATGACTTGCAGTTGTTGTTGTTCAATAAGCGTCGTAAATTCGTCGCCGTACTCATAACCATTCACAATACCAATAGTACTTTTTGTTGGGATCTGCCATTTATTATCCGCAATGGTAGGGTGCTCTTTAGCAAAGAAAAAAGAAGCGGTTACCGTAAACAAAGGTTCATTACCGAATATAAATCGATCAATAGTGCTTTGTTCTTTTGTCACATTAAAAACGCCATCAACTGAACCTCGCTCGGTCATAATCAAACCTCGAGCATAGGGTACAACAATAGTAGAAACGTCAACATCAACTTGTTTAAAAGCCTGTTTGATAAGGTTATGAGAAATGCCATTGCCCACTTCATCAGCAAAAGGAGGCCAACTGTCTTCTGCAGCTAAAGTGATTTTTAATGGTTCTGCCACGGTGATGGTCGAGTTAAATGTGTATATAACGCTCACTGATATGAATAGCAAGTAGATAAATAAACGAACTCGTTTGGGCATAAAAGTGTAATCAAAAGTTGTTTTTTTGTAACGTATTAACGACATATAATCCTTTATAGAAGTGTCCTGCTACGGCCCAGCAAGAATAACACTTTTGCAAATAAAGTGATATTCCCAATCATGTGAGCCCTCTCATTATTGATTTAAATAATAACAATGTAATGCGATATGAATAAGCATTTCACAGGCAATTATCTGCCTTGAAATGAATGTGTCTTTCGCATCAATAACGAGAGTTTAAGGCACCTTATTAGGGTTAGTTTAGAATACAGATTGATAGGTAACAGCATCGTTAGTGAAGGTTATGTGTGTTTGCAGACGTCGCAGTAAGCCGTTAACAGTTTGTGTGGTGCTTATGCATGAATCGCTAATAAGTTGCCGTTCTCATTATTCGTTTTCCACTTCAACATATTCACATAAGGTTAACTGGTTATGTAGAAGGCATATTTCTAATTGAGTGACATCAAGAGCATGACTGAATAAAAAACCTTGAACTATTTTACAATTATACTGTTTCAATTTTAGCAGCTGAGCATGAGTTTCGACGCCTTCTGCAATGACATCTAATTTCAGCTCATTACCTAAGGTAATGATGTTTCGTAATACTATATTGCTGGTTTCTTCAGGCAAGATACTGCTTAAAAATCCCTTATCAATTTTTAAAGTATCAATAGGGAACTGAGTCAAATAGTTTAATGACGAATAACCTTTGCCAAAATCATCTAGAGCAATACGTACGCGTAATTGTTTGAGTGCTAACAGAACGTCTTGTGCGGTTTTTAAATCTTTAATGAGTAACGACTCGGTAATTTCAAGTTCAAGATGATGAGCAGGAAAGGCGGTTCGTTCTAAAATGGCTGCGATGTCATCGACAATGGTCGGTTGCGATAACTGTACCGGTGAAATGTTGACCGATATATTGCCTCTCAGTATCCCTTGTTGATGCCAGTGATATCCTTGCTGACAGGCTTGTTCAAGTACCCATAATCCGATATCGATAATTAAGCCGCTGTCTTCAGCTTGATCAATAAAGCGGCTAGGGGAAATCATGCCGTGTTGGGGATGATTCCAACGAAGTAACGCCTCTAAACCGACAATTTCATGAGTATCAACACAACATTTTGGTTGGTAATGTACTTCGAGTTGCGCATCTGACATGGCATTATTAAGTTGGTCTTTAATTAATAATCTTTCTAATAATGCCGTGGATAAGGTTTCGTTAAAAAAGTAACTTCCGTTACGACCATTCTGTTTAGCGGCGTACATGGCTGTATCAGCGTGTTTTAATAATGTTTTGGCATCTTTACCATCGTCAGGGAAACATGCCACACCAATACTGGCAGAACTGTTTAGCCAATATTGATTGATTTGATAGCCTTTATTGAGCGTTTGACGAACTCGTTCAATGATATTGACTAAATCTCGGTTCACGTCAGCCGCAACTTGCTCGTATGGAATGATTAAGGCAAATTCATCTCCGCCTAGTCGAGCTAATACATCTTGTTGGCTTAAACAATGCTGAAGCCGCTTACCAACTTGGATAATGAGCTCATCGCCTACATCATGGCCCATAGAATCGTTAACTTCTTTAAAGTGATCTAAATCGATAAACACGACCGCAGCGGTGTTATATGGATTAGACATAAGTAATGACAGTTGTTGATTAAAATGAAAGCGGTTTGCCAATCCAGTTAAGCTGTCAAAATTAGCTCGGCGACTGAGCTCTTTCATTTGTTTAATTCGAGATAACCCAAATAAAATCATGATCAATATAATGATGGTGCCCGAAGCTATTAATGCGTAATACCACCAGGCTTTTTTTATGTTAAAAGCAAATTCTGCCTGTTGGTTGCTCCACACTCCGTCGCTATTAGTGCTTTGCACTTTAAACACATAATCACCCGCCGCTAGATTAGTGTACATCGCCCGAGGTAGCACTGTCGTCAGCCAATCTTGATCGAACCCCGCTAACATATATCGATATCGATTTCGTTTAGGGGCGGTATAGTCTAACGACGCAAATGAAAACTGGATCATGTTGTTGTCGTAATCAAGTATGGGCTTCGGTGGAGGGTTATGGCTGTTAATATTAATATACGATTTATTGGCTATTTTTGCCGAAGTGATATGCACAGGAGGCGCAAAATCATTTTGGCTAATAGTGTCGATATCTATCTGTATCACACCCTTATTAGTGCCTAATAGTAACTGGTGTTGATAAATGGCAATCGCTGCTTCATTAAAAGTTAAGTTGTCGGTGTTTATCACGCTAGGGTAAACACTTATTTGACCGGTTTTTAGGTTATATTTAGTTAAGGTGTGCTGGCTCGTTAGCCATAAATTACCCTGGTTATCACCGATGACGGCTTTTAAACGGTTATCTGGTAAGCCTTGTTTGCGGGTAATGTATTCAATGACAAACCCCTGGGGGGCATCTGGCGTTGGAATTATTTTTGCTAACCCGAGCCCTTGGGTTGCCGCCCACATAATGCCTTGTTCGTCTTGGTAAATACCGCCTATCCGGATGTTCTCTCTTTCATTACCTAAACTTAAATGTGATGTGATATCTGTTTTAGGATCAATAATAAAAATACCGTTAGTGGTGGCTAACCATAACTCACCCTGGGTAGCGATTAAACTGTCGAAGGTGAAATTTCCACCCGAAGTATAGAGATTATCCGCATCGTTAAAATAATGTTTTATTAAGCCTTTTTGTGGGTTAAATAGCATTACGCCAGCGTCTAAATAGCCTGTGATCCACACATTGCCTTCTTGGTCGGGGTCAACAGTATAGAAATCAGTATTAGGAAACTCATAGGGGTTATTCACTTTATTACTAAAGCGTTGCACAGTGCCAGAACGTTGATCGTAAAAACTCAGGCCTTCAGCGTCAGAAAACCACAGATTATTGTCTTTGTCTGTTTTTACGTTCCAAATATTGTTTATTAATGATGGAATGGTTTTATCTTTTAAAGGACCTAATTGAACGGTTTTGTTATCGATGTTTATCTTATCAATACCCTTATTTGTTGCTACCCAGGCATCACCAGATTGTGTTAACGCTATTGCGTAAACATTGCCTCCTGATAGCTCTGATTCGCTGGCAAGCGGTTTATACAGTCGACTTGATTTTTTCAATGGCGTGTAATATGCCGCACCTTGGTTAGTTGCAAACCAAACGACTCCTGAATGGTCGATAAATACATCATCAACATCATTGGTAGGTAATGATTGTTGATTAAACGTCTGCGAGGTTAACCAGTCAAAATGTTCGGATGCTACAGTTAAATTTGCCGCGCCTTTGTCGGTACCGATCCAGATGTGTTGCTCGTCTTCAATAGCGATGCTGGTGATGTAGTTACTGGGGATTTGACCTGGTTTGGGTTGTGTTGTACTAAAAAAATGGTGGAATGTGTTGTCGTTGGGCATAAATTTAATTAAGCCAAAATGTTGGCTACCAAACCAAAGTTGACCGTGATGGTCTATTTGACTCGTCAGAATGTAATCACTAAATAAATCTGTCGTAGCAACGGATGAGCCTACTGTGGATATTGCTTGTGCTTTATCTGATTGATATAACCGCATTGTTGTACTGTTGGGTTCTAATAATGCGAGACCATGGTCTGTTCCTACCCAAAGACGGTGCTGAGTGTCTTCTACTATGCTGTAAATAGATGTTTCTACAGGAGTCTCTTGCTGGTTTAAATATAATGGAACCGAGATGAAATTAGACCCATTTTCAGGTTTATATTGCAATCCACTGCCTGTACCTATCCATAACTGCTGTTTTGAATCCAAGTATAAGCGCATTATCCAATTGGTATTTTGAGCAAAAGGCTGTTGCGAGGTGGGGTAGATGTTAAGTTCATCATCGACGGTGAGTTGATTGAGACCATCTTCAGTGGCAAACCAAATATTGCCTAGGGTATCTTCGATAATATCTGTAACAAAGTTATTCGATATATGCCTGTTAGATCCCGGTGAAAATTGAAAATGGATAAACTCTTGGCCATCATAACGGCTCACCCCAGCATCGGTGGCAAACCATAAGAAACCATTTTTTTGCTGATAGATAGAGGTGATCATGGTTGACGGCAAGCCGTCTGCGATATTGAGTCTATCTATCTGAAACTGTTTCGCACTTGTGGCTGAAGTGAAGGCAACGGAGAGAAGTAAGCATAACAGTGAGCATAACCATCTTTGGAAAAAGAACACCATTAGATACCTTATTATTATTATGATTATTTTATTGGAAGCTGATTTTGGCACCTATAATAACAGGATGGTATATTGTAAATACAGTCGCTATTTTACACAACAAAATAATAACATTGTTTATGAGTTTGGGGTCTACCCATACTTTCTCTCATCCAATTTAAACAATATTGATAAGAGTACATCTTTGGTAATTAATGCCGAATAGATGTGGAATAAATGAAGCTTTTTATTGTCTGTATCATTGTTAGCGATGTTTTTGTGGCATGTGCAGTTTTGTTG